>CAZPPM010000029.1:0-30239 GCA_964588445.1 uncultured Citrobacter sp. | reverse complement strand
AAATTGTAACATTGGTACATAAAGAAAATGATCAGTGGTGGATTATAAAAACAAAGGATGGTGAAGAAGGGTATTCGTACACACAATACCTGGCACCCCTTAGTTAATTTTAACCTTACTTATTACTATAAAAGCCGGTAATTTCTTAACAAGAAACAACCGGCTTTTTTATTACGCTTTCTTAAGATTTTATAGCTTTCGCATTAGCTTTTACAAAGTCGCTTACCAAAAAGCTAATCAATTTTGCATTCGCGGTATCACTCCTCCCATCATCCAGTTGAGTAGCTCCTTCACAAATATGCAGGTAAGCGGGTACTATACTTGCTCCTATAGAAGAGCAGTATTGCCTTGCCTGTATAGGTGAAATTCCAATAGAAGAGACAGCGCTGCTAAGGCTGTTTTGAATAATATCCATATCCAGTTCCACACCGGTTATTTCATCAAGGGTAAATGCTACCGCCTGTTTTACCGCTTCAGGAAAAGCGATGCGTTCGTGTAAAAAAATATCATCAAACAATATATAGTTAATCGATGGATTATTCACCATATCCATCCATACATTTTGTGGCACATAGTTTTCCTGCAAGCCTACAACAAAATACTTTTTTACATACCCGTCTTCCAATGCATAGCGAAAAGCATTGCCGCTATGACGTCCTTCTGTAGTACGATAATCCGAGTGGGCATCCAGGTTGATACAATTAATTTTTGGCGAAGCAATTCTTCCGCATTTGTTCCAGCCCTTTGCAGCACCCTTTAACAACGGATACGCATTATTATGACCGCCTCCTATCACAATGGGTAATTTCCCGGCTGCTGTTATTTGATCTATCAACTGCTCTACTTCATCATCAATAATATCTACTGCATGGCGGCAGGCTTCTATTTTTTCTGCATCATTTTTGGCTGTAGTATCTATTAGATATTGTATATCTCCAAAATCAAAATATCCGGCTAACAGAATATCATCACCAGGAAAAAAATCATTGCTTTGCATATTCAAAAAGCTCGTGAGGAAAGAAAACCACATCGTATCCGCGCCGCCTACTCCACCGTTGGCCTTTACGCCTAAATCCTCAGCTACCCCCAGCAAAACATATTTCGCCGTTGTGACTTGTAAAGCGCTGGCGATATCCGTTCCCTCTGGAATATGTTTTATTCGCTCCCCTATCTTAGTTTCATATTGCCTGTTACGTGTAAGTGATAGTATTTCACTCCGATTATACACTTTGAAATGTTGCGATAGTTTTTTCTGCGCTATGGCAGCTAACGGTGCAGAGGATAGAGTGCCCATGTTGATACAATTGATAAACCAATTTAAGCTATTTCGGGGCAACTATTCGTAAAACTCTCCATTTATCATCACCCGATCTATATTATTTTCTCCAAAAGAATATGGCAGGTAAGCCAGTGAAGGGATAGGTCGGGTAAAAATAATATTGGCCTTTTTGCCTACAGTTATACTACCTACTTCGTTTTCCAGCCCCATGGCATAAGCCCCATTAATAGTAGCCGCATTGATAGCCTCTTCCGGTAGCATTTTTAATTGTATACAACTTATAGCCACTACAAAGTTCATATTGCCCGAAGGAGAAGAACCGGGATTAAAATCACTCGCCAATGCGATAGCACATCCGCTATCAATAAGTTGCCGGGCTGGCTGGTACTGCATACGAAGAAAAAAAGCAGGAGTGGGTAACAATGTGCCAATGGTGTAAGAGACAGCCAGATTCTGTATATCTTCTTCCGTCATCGTTTCTAAATGGTCCATAGAAACAGCATCCATTGCTATTCCTGCTTGTACACCACCGATAGAGTTTAATTGATTGATGTGTAATTTAGGCTGAAGCCCATATTTTTTTCCCGCTTCGCAAACCTGCTGCATCTCCTTTACCGAGAAAAAACCAGTCTCACAAAAAACATCTATATAATCTGCCAGCTTTTCTTCCGCAATCACCGGCAGCATTTCCTTCATAATAAGATCAATATAGGCTGCGTGGTTGTCTTTATATGCTTCAGGATACGCATGGGCTCCCAAAAAAGTAGCCTTGATGGGTATAGGTGAAACAGCTTTTAAACGTTGTATTACCCGCAGCATTTTTAACTCTCCTTCTACGGAAAGTCCGTAGCCACTTTTAATTTCAATGGCACCTGTGCCCAGGCGAATAAGCATTCCCAGCCGCTCAATGGCTTTTGCATACAATTCATCTTCCGAAGCGGCTTGCAGCCTTTTTGCTGAATTCAAAATACCTCCGCCGCGGGCAGCTATCTCTGCATAGGTTTTCCCTTTTATTTTGTCTACAAACTCATCCTCTCTACTGGCGGCAAAAACCAAATGTGTATGCGAGTCGCACCAGGCTGGTAATAAAGTTTGGCCGGTAGCATCAATAGTATCCGTTGCTACTAAATCCATATCGGTAGGATATGTGTCCATAGCGCCATATTCCCGTATAAGTCCATTTTCAATACACAGATAGGCATTGGAAATAGTCGGTAGCTCTTTCAGGCTGCTACCCCGTAGCAATTCGTGGCTTTCTCTCACTCCTGCCAGAAGAGAAATATTTTTAATAACAATTAGCGCCATAGCATATTATTCGATTTTTTCTTTGCAATTTTGCTAAATACTTATATCGAAAATACACCTTAAATGGTAATACCTGATTTTTCCGATCCTTCCATTTGGCTTAGCCTTCTTACACTTACTTTTCTGGAAATCGTGCTGGGCATAGATAATATTATTTTTATTTCCATTCTCTCGGACAAGCTAGACCCGAAGCAACAAAGAAAGGCCCGGAATATAGGCCTTTCCCTAGCTATGATTTTCAGGATAGGTCTATTGCTTACAATTACCTGGGTCATGCGCTTGCAAGACCCGCTATTTACAATTCCTTTTATAGAAAATGAAAACGAACCAATTGGCATCAGTTGGAAAGATCTTATTCTAATAGCAGGAGGTTTGTTTTTACTATTTAAGAGCACACTGGAAATTCACCATAAACTGGAAAAGCCTAAAGAAGAAAGTACCACCAAAAAAGTTTACTCTTCTTTAAACTCTGTTATTATACAGATCATTTTAATTGATGCTGTTTTTTCTTTTGACTCTATCCTTACTGCAATAGGCATGGTGGATCAGGTGTTTATTATGATAGTAGCCGTTATTATCTCTATAGCCATTATGATGACTTTTGCAGGGCCTATTAGCCGGTTTATTAACAAAAACCCTACACTGCAAATGCTGGCATTGGCATTTCTAATAGCAATTGGTATTATGCTGGTAGCAGAAGGATTCCATCAAAAAATAAGCAAAAGCTATATTTATACGATGATAGCTTTCTCACTTGTTGTGGAAATACTCAATATGCGCCTGAGAAAAAGAGCAGAAGCTATTGAACTCAACAAACGAATAGAAGACGAAACCGAGGTTAAACAATAGCCAAGGCCTCTATCAGTTTCTTATAATCATACTGTAAATCCTCATGCAGGCTGCTCAGTAGTTGCTTACTTTTCTTCCATTGAGAAATGTAAAGATTATAAATGACAGTATTTTTCTGCAACGGAAGTTCCAGCGCCTTCAACTCCTGGCAAAAGAATAAGCGCAGTTCTATCTCTGTCGTTTTTTCAGCACTATACCTGCAATACTTATTAATCAATCGTACAATTTTACGCAGACTCTTCTTTGCATAATATACATGCGACAAATTGATGGAAGAAAACTCTGCCACCAGTTCTTCCTTAATTCCTGCCACATACGCTGTCTCATTGTGTGCCTCAAAAAGAAGGTAGGTTAATAATTCTTTATTTTCTTTCTTAAATCTGGAAAGACGTAAGCAGAGCTCCGCCAACTCTTTTGGCTGTAAGGTTATCAATTCTTGCTTTATCTCGTGTACCGTTGCTGCTCTCATACCTGCAATATATTTTATTCACCGGATAAAAATAGTATACACTCTCTCTGCAGCAAGTCTTTAGTTTTACGGATATTTGCATTTTCTAACCTCAAGTACAGTTTCTATACCATGCGTATTGCCATTAATGGGATGGGACGGATTGGTCGTCTACTCTTTCGGCGCTTATTGGAGCATCCTTCTTTAGAATTAGTTGCAGTGAATGATATTATGCCTGTAGACAATCTGGTCTATCTGCTAAAATATGATTCGATATACGGTACATTTCCCGGCGAACTGCTTTTAGAAAACGACTGCTTATCCATAGCAGGGAAAAAAATAAAAATTTTACAAAATGAAAATCCCGCTACGCTTCCCTGGAATGAGCTAAAGGTAGATGTAGTACTGGAGTGTTCCGGAAAATTTACAACGGGAAGCAGCGCAGGGCAACACCTGCAAGCCGGGGCAAAAAAAGTATTGCTCTCTACAACCGGTGCCAATGATATACCTCTAATGATCTATGGCTTTAATCATAGTACGCTAAGTGCCGCAAAAGATATTATTTCTCCCGGCGGTTGTATGACAAACTGCTCTACACACATCTTGTATATCCTTAACGCAATAGGAATAAAATCTGCTCATATTAATGTGTTGCATTCCTATACTTCGCGACAAGAATTGATAGATGCGCCACACAAGCAGTTTAGAAGAGGAAGAGCTGCTGCCGAATCGATTATTCCCGTGGAAGTAGATCTTTATCAATCGCTAGAGCTATTATTACCGGGCATGAAAGGACGAATCGCCACCGTATCTATCCGTGTTCCTGTTGCCAATGGCGCTATGGCTGATTTTACAATTCAGCTTAGCAATGAAACAACGGCTACCGCGGTAAATAACCTATTTAAGAAAGCATCCGCAACAGAATTTAAAGGAATCATTAGCTATACGGAGGAACCAATTGTATCATTGGATATAAAGGGAAATACACATTCTTGCATTATTGACGGCAGCCTTACCTCTGTAGTAGGTAATCATTTGAAATTGATTGCCTGGTTTGATAATGAATATGGGTTTACCAGCCGCATGATAGACTGGCTCTCTTACTGGAAAAAGAATTTATAATAACGCCGCTATGGATTACTTTGTACATAAGCAATCCGTTGTAAGGAAAATATGGGGTAACAGTGACACCATTCTTTTTGTATTTGGAGGTGCTGCTGCAGAATTTGCCCTTAATAAAGCTGTAGACTGGCTTTATTATACGGGTAAGTTACCTGCCGATCCGCTAGGCCGCCTATTCTCCACAGTTACCTATGCCCGAAAAATTGTTTTTGCCAGCACTACTGATGCGTATAAAGCTATTGATCAAATAACAGTTATTCATCAGGCAATTGAAAAAAGCCGCGGCTACTCTATTCCTGCCTGGGCATATCGTGATGTACTTTATATGCTAATCCACTACTCGATTGCTTCTTTTGAGTTGCTAGAACGAAAAATGACTTTCGCAGAAAAAGAAGAATTGTACGATGTTTTCTATCGGATGGGCGTACGTATGCAGTTGGAAGACATCCCGCCCGATTTTAAAACCTGGTTAAGCAGTAGAGAAAAGCATTTGCAAGAGAACCTTGCGTATAGTAAGTTGACTGCCGATCTTTTTTTACAGTACAAAAAACATCTGGGTGGCTTTCGTTATTTTATTTTAAAAGAGTCACAAAAACTGGTAGTGCCTTTTACAGTAAAACAACTTTTACAGCTACGTTCCTTTTCCTGGGCCAGGCCGCTCCTATCCTTTTATAAAATAAGCAAAAAAGTAAAATTGGAGAATGTTGTAAAATTCTTTCTCCTTCCCTCGCAATACAGGGAGCAGATAAAAGATCTGAATCAGGAACCTTCTCTTTAATAAAAACGAGCTGACCAGGTTCTGCTAAAGACTTCTCCCGCCGCCACTTTTTCTATTCCTTCTTTCTCCGTGAGTAATTGATTGGCCGTAACACTATCTGCAATACCACACCAGGGTTCAATACACACAAAATCTGCATCTTTAGCTGCCCATATACCTAAGTAAGGGAACCCACTAAAATCAAAATCCAGTCCGTGTGGTGACTTGGGCGCTTCTATACGAACAGAAGTTGATTTCAATTCTTTCAAGACAATGGCATCACTATAAAATAATGATTTATCTAAGGGTAAAATATTCTGATCAGCAAGTAAAGGAACAGAGGTTTCTTTTATCAAACCCTCCGAAGAAATAAGCCAACGGCCTGTTGTTTCATTTTTATTAAACACTAAAGAATAATCTGTATAAGTAAAGCCCTCTGCAAGCGGTAGTTTAAACGCCGGGTGGCCTCCTACAGAAAAATACATCGTTTTTTTATCGGTATTATTTACTTCATACGTCACTTGTAATGCATCATTATCCAGCGTATATCGGATAGAAAAAATAAAATCGAACGGATACTTTTTTAATGTTTCTAAATTACTGTGTAATGAAAAAACAACACTGTCTTCTTTGCTTTCCGTTACAACAAAATCCGACTCTCTTGCAAATCCGTGCCGGTTCAACTGATAAACCTGATCTTTATAATAATAGGAATTATCCTTTAAAGTCCCTACAATAGGAAACAATACTGGTGAATGCTTGCTCCAGTATGCAGGATTGGCCTGCCACATATACTCCAGCCTTGTTTGCTTATGAAAAACGGATTGTAATTCGGCACCTTTACTGCTTAGCTGAACAACCAGCCGCTCATTTTCAATAGTAATCATTCCTGAAAGTTAAACCATAAAACCCATTTGCCTACATTTTGCATGCGGGTTCTCATTTTCTTCGGGAAAAATAGCCTGCAATTACTATCACCATACTTATTTCTTCATAGGCTGCCATTGCCAGTAGGTAAGCGTCCGCCAAAGCCATTCAAAAGGCCCAAAACGAAAAAACCGCAACCAGATACTGGAAAAGATTAGCTGAAAAATCCATATACATAACACCACGTAATACAACTGGTGAAAGCTAAGCTTATGATAGTTATTAAAGCCATATCCGTAAAAGAAAAAGCTACAGATAAGACTTTGCATCAAATAATTGGTAAAAGCCATTTGTCCTACATTAGCCAATGCCCGCATCAGCCAGGGTACAATCCGACTTCTATACACCAACATAATTAATCCCGTATGACCCAAAGCCAGAAATAATCTTTTAAAATCAATCGCAGTAAAAGGATTCAAGCGCCACATATCCACGTAAATACTTAAACCACTTCCAAAGTAAGGCACATAACCTCCTTTAAAAGTGAGCCACCCCAGCGGTACGCCAATGCCATAGCCTACTAATGCTATCATGAGATAACTGGAGGTTCTAAACTTATTAGAAAATAACCCCAATTTAAAAAGTGCCATTCCAATAAACATCATGCATAAGGCATCCCATATACCATGATAAGCTCCCCATATTTCTGCATTGCTATTGTCTGGCATCAGATGCATAAATACAGTTCCGTATCCTGAGCGCATTTTCTGTAAGCTTTCATTAATCTTAGCCGTATCAGGAATATTATTTCTATCTATCGCATCCCATTTCATAACAGCTCCTTGCTGTTCTTCTGTTAGTTTTTGTCCGTCTTTTTCATTTGCCTTAGCCTCGTTATAAAGCTTTCGGGATTCTCTTGCATCAGACCAGTTCCATACTTCTTTCACAATACCTATTCCTATGGCTACAAAACCTAGTACAATCAACCAGCGGGCCGATAACTTTCTGAAGGGAAATAAAACCATACCTGCCAGGGCATAGAAGTATAGGATATCTCCCGGCCATAATAAAATATAAGCATTCAAAAAACCAAATAACAACAACCACAGCAACCGCCGATAATAATACTCGCCGACTGTTACTCCTCCCGGTGTATCTTTTTTATTTTCCGTAAACAAAATCATACCCGCACCAAACAACATAGAAAATAATCCGCGCATAGAACCTTCGAAAAAAGTAGTAACCGTTGCTAATGTCCAATAATCTTTTCCTTTCTCTGTAGCATGTAAAATTTCTTTATACATACTCCCATCTATACCAAAACCGGGAATATTCATTAGCAGAATGCCTAATAAAGCAAATCCTCTTATCATATCAATTGTTTTGATACGATCTATGCTGGCAACAGGAGCCGCGGTAGTACGCGATGGTGTACGATGCTTAGCTAACTCTCCTTCTTCGCCTGGCAGTTGACTATTTTTTTCCATACAGGAAATTGATAACGGTTTAATTATTCTATTTACTGAGTTGTAGTAGGGTTACTTTGATTAACCTGTTTTTTAAAAGGGATCTTTTTACGATACACCAACCTTCGCCATAACCACTCTGCAGGTCCTACTTCATAATACCGCGCCCATACAACAGAAAAAACAATTGTAATGAGCCAAATTTCACCCACTACCAGATAAAGTTGCCATTGAGACAACCTGCCAAAAAAGCCCATACCATAACCATAAAAAAACAGTGTGCAAAGTATTGTTTGCAACAAATAATTAGTCAGCGCCATACGGCCTACCGTGGCTAGCACGCTCCATAATCGTTTGACAACACCTGCTTTCAATAATACAAGGATAAAGGAAACATAACTTAATGCTAGTATGACTCGCTCCCAAGGAAACAAGATATCAGCCGGTAAACGATACTTTTCAATATACAAGGCATAATCTCCCAACTTTACATGGTGGTAATGTGTACGCAACCATGCCAATAATAAACCGATAGTGAGCAAAATAAATCCTGTTACCAAGTAACGACGTGTAGAAAATGACCCTGAGAAAAATCCTACTTTAAAAAGTGCCATCCCCAGTAATAACATGGCGCCAATATCCCAAATACCACTGCGATAAAACCAGTCAGCTTCTCTTCTTTGAGAAACGCCCAAGAGATTATCCCATATATCCCCATAATCCACTCTAATAGCACTAAAGGAAGATTTGTCTGCTGTAGAATCATATTTTAATCTTTTCACTGTAGCCTCCCAGTCCGATTTTTCTTCCTGTTGCTTCTTCGTTAATGTATCTTTTGCAGCTTCTTTGCGAAGAGAATCATTTACCAGCACAGGTTTTTTTGTTGCGTCTGCTGCAGCTTTACGTAAAGAATCCGGCTGATTTAGTTTTGCCAGAGAGTCGGCCACCTTTACTTTTTGTAAAGAATCTTTATGAGCTATGACCCACAAGCTATCCTGACGAAAACGCGCTGTACTATCACTGGAAAATTTTTTCTCAATTTCTTTTATCGCCAAAAACTTGTTGTACGACTTTTTATCTTCAGCATAGCTCCAGTATTTTTTCCCGGAATAAATCAAAGTAAAAATGAGGGCAATTACAAATAACCCTTTTACCGGCATCCTCCAAAACACAAATAATAATATGCCGCTTACACCCAAATGAAAAAGAATATCTCCCGGCCATAGCAAAATAATACTATTGAATACACCAAAAACAATAAGCCATAGTTGCCGGCGTATAAAATAGTCAGTAAGGGAAACGCCGCCTGCAATTGTTTTCTTTGAAAAAAAGAGAACGATACCCGCCCCAAAAACCAAGGCAAGAAGCACCCTTACCTTTCCCTCCAATAAAACAGATATTGTATTAAATAAATGATAGTTACCACCCGAGTAAGCCAACCGAAGTCTTAACTGCTCATTAGCTGTAAAGCCGCCAAATTCCCAAATGCTTACGACAAGCATCAGTAAAATGGCGATTCCCCGAAGAACATCAAGATAAAAAACACGAGTCCCTTGCAGCATATTTACTGCGGTATTTTCTCCTGAATCGGAGGCGACAGATGAATACGACATTGAATAGGATTTATGGTAGTTGTTGCAGACCGGTAGTTAAATGTAATTTTTTTTTGGATGCACTCAAAAAAAATAAGTCCCTCCTGCTGCTACCCATCAGCAACCTTCCGTACAAAAACATACTACTATTCGTATTTGCCACCTTTTACCCGGCTGACTTCCCTCATCCCATTATGCAAATGCAGCAAAATTTTCAGAATACTGTCTTATATAAATAGGATAGCAAACTAAGATATGTAAGCTTAGGAACGTACCTTAGCGGTATCATTATTAAACTACACAAATATGCCCACATGAAATGCCTGGTTTTGTTGTTGCTGCTTTGGGGGCTAACGGCTTCATCACAAAAACTTTTTATAGGTCCGGTTGTCAGTGTCGGTCATTCCTATTTTTCCGGTGATAATGTAAATGGTAAAACAGAGTTGTACCCCTATCAAGGTTTAGGAGCCAGACTTACCTATAGCAGAAATGAAGATTGGGGTGTTAGCGCTGAGTTATATTTTGCTGGGCAAGGTGCTGATTTATTAATGCAGGAAATAAAATACCGGTATCGCCTCAATTATTTTCGACCTACCCTACAGGCTTTTTTTCTCTTTGGCGATGCAGATAACCGCATACGTCCTAAAGCCGCTATCGGCCCTTCCTTTGGCTTCCTCGCCGGCGGACAAACCCGAATAAAAAAGGATAACGAAACCATAATGCAAGTTGCCAGTAAGGATAATTTTAAAGACACCGACTTTGGATTTACAGGTACACTCGGTGCAACCACACGTTTAGGTAAAAGAGCTTTCTTATATACGGAGTTCAACTACTACCATGGCATCCACAGCATTCACCTTACTCGGAAAAATGTATTTAACCGCAATATCTCTTTTACAGCAGGCGTATCCTTTGCCCTGTCTAAGCCAAAAAATAAACAGTAAAAGACTACTTTCTTTTCATGCGTGAAAAGGGAAAACCATTGCACCCTTTTCTGGGATTTTCTCTATCTGCAACGTAAGAATTAGCTGCAATAGAATCATTAGCCGCATTGTACACACTGAAGCAATATCCCCAATACCAGGGATCCATATTTTCAAAACGCATATAATCAATGCGAGTATACAAGTTTTTTGACGTTCGATTGGCGCTATCGTTTCTTGCAATAATGTACTGTTCTTTTTCATTATGCCGAATGATATGGTAGTTCGCTATCTCCTGCTGTTGCCACAAGGTATCATCAATAGAATATACCACACCATAATCGTCCAGAAAAGTTCCTTTCAAAAATTCGGGTAACACTGTCGATGCAGGCTTTTTCACAGACACTTTTCCTGAAGAATTACAGGAAACAAATAAGCCTATAGCTGCAATAAAAAGAATTCTTAGCAATAACATTATTTACTGAAGAGTTTAGACTGACAATTTCCCAACCATGCATTTCGTATAAGAAGCTGCTCTGCAGAAGGCTTGTCTATAAACTGTAACTGGTGCTTAACAACAATCTGCTTTTCTACCGCAGGCGCAGAAAGAGTAACCTTATTAACCTTACCTTCTTTGTCTTTTCTATTCACAACAATTTTTACCACATCGCCGGCTTTAGTCTCTTTACCAAATCTCTCTAACAATGCGCCTCCATTCATTAAATCAATCGCTTCACCATTAATGGATACCAACTCATCATCCTCTATAAAACCCATCTTTTTGCCAAACTCCTCCATACGATCCGTCTTAACAATCAACTTGCTGTTTTCTCCGGGTACAATGTATATACCTCCCAGTGTAGCACGAGATTGCTTCTCTTCAGGAATATATTGCACCCCGGCTAATGAAAAAAACTGCTCATAAGGTATTGGAGTATTTCCTCCCACATATTTTATAAAAAAATCCTTTACCTGCGGATAAGTCAACTTTTCGATAATAGAAAACAGTTCATCGTCCTCAAAATATTTATCCTTACCAAACTGAATGCCTAAATCGTGTTTCAAGTTCCGCAAGCCATATTGCCCGCCGGACAGACTTAATAGTTGTAAATCCACAGAAGCGGAAATAAGTGCGCCCTTCATATATACATTCCCATATTCATCTTTCCACTTTCCTGCACTCTCCTTACTTAGCTCTGTAAAGGAAAGCTTATCGTTATAGTATGTTTTTGAATAGAGAATCTTCTCTGCCAATTTTTCCAGAAACTCTTCCGGCGTGTTTAAACCTGCCCATACCTGCATATGATGAGCATAGTATTCAGTACTACCTTCATATAGCCACAAATGTTTTGACAGTACTGTTTTATTAAATTCAAACTCTTTTACTTCTCTAGAACTAATAGTAAGCGGTGTTACAATATGAAAAAATTCATGGGCAGCAATATCTACCCAATGGCTAATAGACTGCTCCTGTGGAGTTTCCTGCATACTGTAAAATGAAGAATAGGAATGTTCCCAGGCGCCTTCTACAGCAAAGGGTTTTTGCTCTCCATTGAAGTAAAAAATATACGCGTATTTATCTACCGGCAACTTGCCTCCCAAGTAAGCTCTGGCTCCTTCCATTAGCTTCTCCATATTTTTTGCAATAAAAGCTGAAGTAGCCAACTTATTAGGAGAATAAACAGCTATAAGCACTTCTGTATTTCCTGTGCGAATTGTAGTAGTATCCGGCAGAGAATACATAATGGGAGAATCATACAATTCGTCAGCATTCACACACCTAAATACATCCTTTGTAGCACTTGTGCTCGCTGGCTTTAATCCTGTAGCACCATAAAAACCCGTTGGCTTGATAAAAGTAAGTTCGAAAGTTTCTTTCTTCATTTTATCGAAATAGCCAAATACGCCGGACGGATTAATAACAAAATTTTTACCGGCCTCAAAATTGGTACCTGCCATTGGGTAAACCATATTGTCAATAGTAGCGTCCCACGTATCTTCTACTTTGTAGCTAATCTTATGTAAAGCCTGTGCATTAGTGATTAGCCAGCTATTGTCATCTTTTTTCTTCACCGGTAAAATTTTACCAGCCTTATCAGTAGCTTTTATATCACTTACATATTTTCCATAATTACTATTCATGTAAGTACCCGGCACTATTTGAGGAAAATGAAAAAGAATTTCCTTCTCTTTAATCTTGGGAGTTAATAAGGTTACTTCCAATTGATCATTGTTTACCTGTGTAAGATCAACGGTATAAACGTATTTGCCTTGTGTGTACCCAACAAAACTCAACGCTATCAATTGTACAAAAACAATGAGTATACTCTTTTTGGCCATCTCCATTTTATATTAATATGGGTAATAATATTATTCAATAAATGTAGCAAAGAAACAACTAAGCAGCAGCTTATTATTACCGTTCCTCATTTTTCCGAAAGCTAAATAGGATTTCTCTCCTTATTCTTATCGGGTTACCGTATCGATCCAATGCATAATGGTAGCACCTTCTGCCCCACTACAGGGATTGGGGCCTTTCCCCAAAAAATAGTTTACCGTACTTTCTATCATGGGCTGCTGCACATGTTGCAGTGGAGGGAACACCAGCTCTTGTATGCCTTGCTTTGTTTCTATAATTAAAGGAGACGGTTTGAAAAAACTAAACCGCAAAATACCTTCATCGCCATAGATAATACATTCATCAACATTGTGGGCATAGGTAGCACTAAAAGACCATATGCCATTAAAGAGGATATTATTTTCAAATAGTATAGTTGCTGTTATTACATCATCTGTAGCATAGGCACCTGACTGGTTCGTATGTAGGCCTTTTATTTCTTTGGCTTCGCCAAAAAGTGTATATAAAATATCTAACTGATGTGGGGCTAAATCATGAAACAGGCCTCCGGGAATTTTTTTATCTACCCGCCAGGCTTTTTTAGGATCCTGCAATTCCATTTCGGTAAGTCGCTGTTGCAGGATAGAAAGAGAAACTGTTCTTACTGCTCCTATTACATTTGCAGAGAGTAGTTGTTTTATTTTCTGGAAAAGGGGCTGTTCCCTACGGTAATGAGCTACAACAAGCTTTACATTTTTTTGGGCGGCTATCTTCGCCATCGCAGCAGCTTCTTCTGCATTTAAAGCAGTTGGCTTTTCTACATATACCGGCTTGCCGGCTTCTAATGTAGCAATAGTATACACCGCATGTGTATCAGGCGGCGTTGCAACATATACGGCATTTACTTCCGGATGATGAATGAGCTCATTGGCATCAGTAAAAAACAAAGGCACCTGATGACGTTGTGCATAATCTTTTGCCTTTTCAGCATCTCTTCGCATTACGGCTACAAGGGAAGACTGTGGCACTTTATTAAAAGCCGGCCCGCTCTTTACCTCCGTAACATCACCGCAACCAATAATTCCCCAATTGATTTTTTCCATGCCAATCTTATTTGCTGTAGTAATAGGGATATTAGTATTGAAAAAATATTTCTGTGGCTCCATAGCCAAAGCGGGGATCATACTGGTTGACAAACGATTTCACTTCATCTTTATACCGAAGTATATCATGCAACTCATCTCGCAGCTTGCCTTTCCCCACGCCATGTATCACAATCAGCGATGGCTGCCTATGTGCAATTGCCAGCTCATAATATTTTTCAAATTCCCGTAACTGCAACCCAATGATTTCATAATTGCTCAAATGTTGCCAGTCATCCGTAAGTTTTTCAATATGTAAGTCAATCACACTTCTTGCTGGCGGCAAATGTTGCCTTGCCTCTTTGGCATTATAGACTTTATACCCCTTTGTTACCAACTTGCTTATTCCCAAAATGTCTTTATCCTCCTCCAGTTTATCCGGGTAGCTATCAAATAGTTTATAGGAAAAAGTTGCTTCGTTCTTTGTTTTAATTTCTTCGATACGTGCAAAAAGCTGTTTAGGCTTTAATTTTAAAGAAGCTTCGTAGTGATCTGCTTTTTTCTTATCCAGCTCTAGTAATTGAAAATCGAAGTTAAAAGAAGGACTGTCATTCATATCCTCAAAAGGCACATCATGTAGATAAAAGCCCTGAAAAGGCTGTACTGTATTCTTTAAATCGAAATCAGTATCTCCAAAAAATTGCAGTTTGTATTCAAATTGATAACCAAGAGTAGAACGGTTTACCAAGTGAATTTTCAATTGTTCTACCACTTCATCTCCAAACTCATCTGTATCCATTACCGGTAAAAAAGTAAGCCATACACCATCGGCAATTTTATCCCCTGCAACAGGTTTTTCTTTTCTTACTTCATCTATATATTTCTTAGGCTTGGGAGTCGGTATATTTTTCTTCTGGGTAAACATTTTATAGTAAGGAAAGTCAATCTGATCCATATACGCCGGAAAACGTACCCCCCGTACTTCTATCATTACCATTTTTTCACTCATGATCTCTACTACCACACCTTCCTCATCACTGTGAAGCACTATAATTTTATCTCCTACCTGATACTTCATGTAGCAAAGGTAAGAATAGACTTCTTTTGAAAGCAATTAGCCTGAAACGAAAAGCGGATCATTCTTACCCCTTGCCTATTTGCCTTTGGACAGTTTACTATTCCTATACCCATAAAAGAAATAAATAAGCAGCCCCAGCAACATCCAGATAAAAAACCATTTCCAGCTTACTGCAGGAATCTCCACCATGAGGTAAGAGCAGGTAAGCACTCCCATAATAGGAATGAGGGAATATCGACGCGTGAATGTAAGCACCGAGATGATAGCCCCAAAGACAATAAAGACAAGGAATAAGACCTCTTCGAAGCCTTTGGAAATTAGGGAAGAATCTGCTCTATTTCCTCTGATATAATTTACACTTATATCGGTACTATTATCTAATGCTGATACCTTACTAACAAGGGAGTCCTGAATAGCGACAGGCTGTCCGTTTATCGCTACAATCTTATCACCGGCTTTTAGCTTAAGCTTATCGAAAGTAGAATTAGGCGCAACAGCTGTGAGGGGCACATATTCTGCTGTGGCAGCATTGAAATCAAAACTACCTCCAAGCAGAGTTTCATTTTTTATCGTTTTACCCAATAACTTATACTCTACTGCATTTACCAATCGATCTTTAAATAAAAACAAAAAGCCGGCAAATAATAACGGAACGATAAATTGTGCATTGATATAGGGCAAATGAAATTTACCCGCTTCTTTAGGCCTAGGTGGCAATAGTAAAACACCACCAGATACCAACACAAAGGCAAACAAAGTTCCAATACTTGTCAAATCAGTCACCAAATCTCCCTCTAAAAATAAAGCGCCGATGCCTACCAATATCCCAGTTACTATTGTAGCAAAAGAAGGTGTATGATATTTAGGATGTATTTTTTGAAACCGTTTGGGTAACAATCCATCCCGGCTCATACTCATCCAAATACGCGGCTGTCCTATCTGAAACACCAGTAAAACTGACGTTGTCGCTACGACAGCGCTGATAGAAATAATCGTTTCAATCCAGGGAGCTCTTTCTTTGAACACAAAAGCCAAAGGATCGTTCACATTGTCAAACATGGAATAGTTTTCTATCCCGGTAAGTACCAATGCGATTAATATGTACAGACCTGTACATATAAGTAAGGAATAGATCATTCCCCGCGGCATATCCCTCTGTGGATCTTTACATTCCTCCGCCGTAGTACTTATAGCATCAAAGCCAATATAGGCGTAAAATACCGCCGAGACACCTTTCAACACGCCTACAAATCCATTAGGCATAAAAGGACGCCAATTATTTGTATCCACAAAAAAAGCACCGGCCACTATCACAAAGATGATCACCGCTATTTTAAAAATTACCATAAAATTGGCCGACTGCTTACTTTCTTTTATCCCGATAAAAGCTATCCATGTTATCAGTCCCACAATAATAAAAGCAGGCAGATTAAAAAAGATATGATAGCCGCCTATCATAGGCGCATTATTATAGGCATCAATAGCAAATTGGTAACTTTTTATCGTTTCCGGATTGGTTACAGTGCCCTTAGCTAACTCCGTGGTAGCTGTATTAAAAGCATGTACAGCCGTTCCCGGGTCTACCAGCATCCAATCAGGCAGGTGAATATTAAACAGGTGAACCAGTAAATTATTAAAATAACTACTCCAGGAAATAGCCACTACGATATTACCTATCGCATATTCCAATATAAGTGCCCACCCAATAACCCAGGCAATCACTTCACCAAATGCCACATACGAATAGGTATACGCACTTCCCGCCACCGGCACCCTGCTGGCAAACTCTGCATAACATAAAGCAGAAAAGCCACAGGTAATGGCCGTAATAATAAATAAAACAGAAATGCCAGGACCGCCATTATAAGCAGCGCCACCAATGGTGGAAAAAATACCTGCCCCTACTACAGCTGCGATACCTAAGAAAGCGAGATCCCGCACACCCAATACCCTTCGCAAATGTCCTCCATGCTCATTCTGCCCCGCTTCATATTCACGTTTTATCAGTTCAATAGATTTTTTTCTGAACAGAGGATTTGCCATTGACAGTTGGTTTTGAGGCATTAAAATAGGAAAAAAACCTACACCGCTTCCCAGTTTCTAAAAAAAGTAATCTCTTCAACTTATATAAGCCTGATCAAAATCATATTTTTTTACTATTCATGTCATAAATAGTAGAAAAAAACGGATGAACCTTTACATTATAAATCAATTGAAATGGGTACAGCTATAGAACAAAAAAAAATACTGGTAGGCTCGAATGATGCTACCTTTTCCTTGTGGAAAAGATTTATAAAATGGGCGGAAGGTCAGGAAGAAAATCGATTTTTCTGGTTGGCGATAGGTATTGTGGGCCACGGGTGTGTATTTACCATCATTACTATGATGGTCGTATTATCGACTGGCAATAATTTCATCTATTGGCCTTTTGCGATAGCCGCTATGGCAATGACGGTAGTAAGTAACCTGGCCGCTTTACCAACTAAGATTACGATTCCTATCTTTTTCCTTAGCCTTTTAATAGATGCTGTGATTATCTTACTTTGTTTACTACACAGCTTTAGTGCAATTGTTGTAAATAATTAATATTCTCTTAGCACAAAAAATTGTGTCAGCTGACGTAGCGGTTCTTTCCTACCGGAAAGAACTGCTATATCATCCAGATGACTCAATGCTTCATCTAAAAAACGGTTCTTTAACTGCAACGCCCAATCGCCTACTTTACATTCGTGAAACAATTGGAGCACTTTCTCTACCTTTTGATCGTCCTCTTCTTTGAGTAATCGCAACAACTCTTTCTTTTGTTGCGGATTGCCTTTTTCCAATGCATGGATAAGCAAAAATGTTTTCTTATTAGCTAATATATCGCCACCTGGTTGTTTGCCAAATTTTAACGGGTCGCCAAAGGCATCGAGATAATCATCCTGTACCTGATAAGCCAATCCTAATTTTCTACCAAAGTCATAAATAAGGTTTTGATTACGTTCACCTGCACCACCTAATATGGCCCCCATCTTCAAGCTGGCTGCCAGCAATACAGACGTTTTTAATTCAATCATGCGCAGGTACTCACTTAGGCTCACATCCTCTCTTTTTTCATAATCCATATCATACTGCTGGCCTTCGCAGACTTCTTTGGCAGTAGCGTTGAACAAACGCTGTACTTGTCTTATCACTGCAAGGTTTACATTATTCATCAGCTCATAGGCCGCAATTAACATAACATCGCCTGCCAGGATAGCAGTATTATCTCCATACTTTTTAGCAACCGTTTCTGCACCTCTTCGCAGTGGTGCTTTGTCCATGATATCATCATGAATCAAAGTGAAATTATGAAACAACTCAATTGCCGTAGCCATTTCCCAGGCATCAGCCGTTATTTCTGCAAACATCTCATTTCCCATCAGGCACAGTACAGGTCTTACCCGCTTACCACCAATTTTTAAAAAATATTCATTCGGTTCATATAATGAAGCCGGCTCACCTGGAAAATGTTTTTGTCCGAAGTATTTATTAAACTGTTCTGATAACGCCTCAAATGATTGCATACCTATTTATTTTTTCTTTTCCCTTTTGATTTTCTAGTTACTTCTTCTAACTCTTCTTCTTCCGTCATTACCCAATCATAATCCAGCTGGCGTTTAATAAGATTAGCTGCCACTACTTTTATTCTCACTTTGTCACCAATTCTAAATCTTTTTCCACTGCGCATTCCCGCCAGGCAATAGTCTGCTTCTATATGTCTAAACTCATCATACTCCAATAAATTATTAACGCTTACCAGCCCTTCGCATTTAGTGTCTACTGTTTCTACCCAAAAACCAAAACTAGCCACCCCACTCACCACTCCATCAAAATCTTCTCCTACATAATTACTCATGTATTCTACCTGCTTGTATTTATTGGCAGCCCTCTCCGTTTCCATTGCCGCCCGCTCTCTATCACTGCAATGACGGCATTTCTCTTCCATTTTTTTATCTATCACATATTTTTCCTGTAATACTTCTTGCAACAAGCGATGTACCATTATATCAGGATAGCGACGTATAGGAGAGGTAAAATGACAATAGTATTCAAAGCCCAGTCCGTAATGTCCTATATTCTCCGTTGTATATTTTGCCTTGGCCATGGTACGAATACCTAATTGCTCCAGCACATGTTGCTCTGGTTTGCCTTGTGCGTCTGCGAGCAATTGATTAAAAGAAGCGGCTATTGCTGCGGGAGATGAAGCATCGAACTTATGACCAAACTTATTAGCAAAGGCGATAAACGGCAATAGCTTTTCTTCATCCGGTTTATCATGCACGCGATAAGGAAAAGGTAGTGGTTTATTCTTAATAGTAATCTTTGCAACTTCTTCTGCCACATATTTATTCGCCAGCAACATAAACTCTTCTATCAACTGGTGTGACTCTTTACTCTCTTTCACCATAATACCAATCGGTACACCATTTTCATCCAGTTTAAAACGCACTTCCTGCGATGAAAAGTTGATAGCGCCTTTCGTAAATCTTTTCTTACGCATGCGCTGCGCCAAATCATTTAGAATCAAAACAACTTCTGCGTGATCCCCTTCTTTCTTTTCGATAATCTCCTGTACTTCCTCATAAGTATAGCGCCTGTCAGAATGTATAACCGTGCGACTTGCATAGTAGTCTTTTATTTCCGCTTTGCTGTTTACTTGAAAAATGGCAGAGAAAGTAAGCTTATCCTCATTGGGACGCAACGAACAAAGTACATTTGAAATATGCTCCGGCAGCATAGGGCTTACCCTGTCGGGCAAATAAACAGAAGTAGCTCTTTGATACGCTGCTTTATCCAACGCATTATCCGGCTCTACATAATGGCTCACATCTGCAATATGTACACCTATCTCGTATAAGTCTTTTTTAATGACACGGAAAGAAATAGCGTCATCAAAATCTTTCGCATCTACCGGATCAATTGTTACGGTAAGCACATCTCGAAAATCTTTTCTTTTGCTGATTTCATCTTCCGTAATAGTTTCAGGAATTCTTGCGGCTACTTCAAGCGCCTCCTCCGGGTATTCTATTGAAAAGCCATTTTCCAGTAGAATTTCCTTCATGCTTATCTCATTGGTTTTCTCCTCATCTAACAAGGACACTACTTCGCCTACAGGTCGCTTATCTCCTTTTTCCCATTTTACCATGCGAGCAATTACTCTATCGCCGTTTTTTGCCTCATGAAGTTTAGCCAATGGTATAAATAAGTCCGGCATCGGCTTATCTGATTCTGCAATAAAAAAAGCAAACGTTTCATTGAGTTCTATACGACCTACAAATTCTACCCGTTTCCGGCTCAGCACTTCTATTACTTCTCCCTGTAAGCGACGGCCTCCTCCATTTTTTACTCTTACAATAACAGTATCGCCATGCATAGCCGTATTAAAATCGGCTGAACGAACAATAATATCTGTTTCCATTGAAGGAACAATGACAAAACCCATTCCTGATCGGGTAATATCTAATTGTCCTTTATAGGTTTTACCTGCTGTTGATTGCAGTTTTTGTTTTTTCTTATTTGTGTTTTTTCTTCCCATAGAATTAATTATTGAGTAATCCCTTTAAAATCCCGAACAAATTGTATTACTTTTTCATCAAAAGCAGCACCTTCATTAAATAAAAACTGATGACGAATAGGTAGCACATAAAGCGGAAGACCATCCAACTCTTCTTTAAATTTTGTTAAGCGTACCGCATCTTTTTCGGTTGTTACTATGAGTTTATTGGGGGATTGTATTTTTGAAAATTCTTTTTTAATTTCTTTTAGATCATCAATTGTAAATATGTGATGATCCGAATATTGTAATAAATGATATTCTTTTGTCGTAGCCTCCATGTATTTTTTTAGTGGCTTGGGATTAGCTATGCCGGATATTAAAAGCGCTTCCACTTCTTTTGTAAGCGTTTCCTGCTCGCGAGTGTGGTGATGATAAATAGCCCCGTAAGCTATAGCTGTAAAATAAACAACCTGATGCGGATAAGGTTTTATCTTACGAATAATGCTTTCTTTATCCTCAATAGACAACTCCGCTTTACATTTTGTCACTACGATAATATCAGCTCGCTTGTAGGAAGATTTAATATCTCGCAAATCGCCTACCGGTAAATGAAAATCGTTGACAAATAAATTACTGTAATCTGTCAATAAGATATTAAGCCCCGCTGTAATCGCTCTGTGTTGGAAGGCATCATCCAGGATAACAGCTTGTACTTCCGGGCGATCATGCAACAACAAGGGTATGCTTACAACTCTTTCTTCACCTACAGCAACCGCTATATCGGGAAATTTGAGAAAGAATTGCATAGGCTCATCTCCTATGTCGAGTGCTGTTGTATTTTCATTAGCCAGCACATATCCTTTAGTCCTACGTTTATACCCTCTGCTTAATGTAGCAACAGCATACTTATCCTTTAATAACCGAATTAAATATTCTGTCATAGGTGACTTACCCGTACCGCCTACAGCCAAATTACCAACACAAATAATAGGCAAGGCAAAAGACGTAGAGCTAATAATTTTTTTATCATACAACCCATTTCTTATCCAGACGATTAGCCAATACAACAATGCAAAGGGCAGCAATAGTATGCGGAACGATTTAAGAAAAGAATTAAAAAGCATAGGCCTGCTGCGGGGTAATACAAAAATCCAAAGGTACATCAAATTCGCTGCTGTCCTCCAGTGCCTCTACCGGTTCAAAATAGCTAAACCCTATTTTACAGCAATCTACCCGACAGTCTATAAGATACCGATCATAGAAGCCTTTGCCATAACCTACCCTGTATCCTTTTTTGTCAAAGGCCAATAAGGGCACTAGAACAATATCTATTTCCGCGGCGGAAACAACTGTAGTGGCATCGGGTTCGTATGTATTGAACTCTTTTTTCACAAATAGAGTATCCTCATTCGTTAAGATGGCTTTCATAGTACTACTTTCAAACTGACATTGCGGGTAGCAAACACGAAGCCCAGGGTTTTGAAACACCAAAAAATCGGTAAACAAATGAGCTGTTGGCTCATTATTGGCAGGAATGGGCCAGTAACTCAGCAACGTAGTGGCAAAAGGAAGCGGTATCCGCTGTAACTGAATGAGCAATAAATCATCTAGCTTTCCCTGCTCTTGTACAGTGAGCAGCGATCGCTTTTCACGAAAAATTTTTCTGGCATCTTTTTTAAGCATACAATAGCTACTACTATGATTCTTTCACAAAGATCGAGAAAATAGTAGTACCATAATTCTTTTCCATTTTATACAGCGGAAACTGCTTGTAATCGTTTCTGGGCGTATGTTCCAGCACAAACCAGCCACCTTTGTTAAGTAGGTCTTTCTCGTGGATAAGCCTGGGCAGATCATCAATAGCCGTTAAAGCATAAGGCGGGCCGGCAAAAATAAAATCGTAGGTTTCTCTGCATTGATCCAGAAATTTGAATACATCCGCTTTTACCAAGCGTGCATTCTCCATACCCAATGTTGCAATCGTTTTTTTAATAAAATCAAACATCTGGTTATCCTTCTCCACAATTGTAAGATCGGCTGCACCGCGAGAAGCTAACTCATAACTAATACTACCTGTGCCGCCAAAAAGATCCAGTGTTTTGATTCCTTCCAGCATGAGTTTATGCTGAAGTACATTGAAAAGTCCTTCTTTGGCAATATCCGTTGTGGGACGTGTATAAGGCATCTTTGCCGGTGGATTGATGCGCCTGCCTCCCCATTCGCCTCCTATTATCCGCATTTTGCCAAATCATTTAAAGAAGTAAAAAAATGCGGCGGATAGCTGCTTTGCTCTGAGGGAAAAACCCAATCTGCCTCCCGAAAACAAACATCAATAAAATACTGATACAATTCTTTAAATAAGGCCGACTCCTGCGTAACTAAACCTGATAATACAAGCTTTACACTTTGTTGCGATAAAGAAAATTGCTGGCAGGCCTGTAACAGGAAATAAAGTATATCTGCCGGCGTGGAATAAGTATAGGTTTGTGCGAGCAACAGCTGGCGATCTTTCAGCACTATCAAAACAAATTCTTCTTCTCTTACTTCTACATAGAGCGCTGCTTCATTAGCTACATTCATCCCTCTTGCATTCACGGTATAGCCATGCCAATAGTTATTAGCAGGAAATACCAGTTGCAGCGCATGATGTATATCTACCGGGGTGGCATATAGATTATGAATATCCCAGCCTGTTACTACTTCCCGAATGGCAGTTTCCTTACCGGCAGCGGCACCAAAAAGTGTGCGCAATAAAATCAAATCATCCTGCTCTCTGCCCTCACCCAGTGGAATAAATAAACTTTTAGCAAAATCGTAGGCAACATTTACTTTCTTAAAAGATTGCTTCAATAGCGGAGCGGAAGCAATAAGTGTAGCCACCCGCTCTTTAAGCATGTCCTCACCCGTGTACCAGGCCAGCCGGTATAATTTTTCCCCGGTACTATCCGTAACGGCATAGCCAAAATGCCGGTTTCCTACTCTTACAGCCAATTGCTTTTCGTCTGTATCCAACAGCGCCTCTTCTCCTATAGTATAAGCTTGTTTCACCTTTTTTTGTTATGTGCAATGATAGGAAAAATTATCGTAGCAGGAAGCAAATAAGACCTTGCCGATGACGAAAACATTTGTTTTGGCAAATGAATAGCAGCAATTTTCAAGGTTCTTTAGCGTTTTGGACTTAGCTGTCGATTGCATACAACAAAAATGTCTACATTACGATGTGGTAAATAGTAGCCAAAACCAACATTCACCCAGTAAGATTGGTATCACGTTTCTTTGCCTTTAGTACACCAACCACAAAAACAATTTGCCCCACTGTAAATAAGAAATAAGGGGCAATCAGTAAAGCCCTTGTCAGATAGTAATTATCAAAATATACAAAGACATTTGCCGCAAAGACAAAAACGGAGAAGATAATATGTAGGAGAAAAATTCTATGCTGAACGACCTTTCTATTCCGTTCCAGTATTTTATAAATCATGGATACTATTCCAAGCCATAGAATCGGAATAAGCGTTACCAAAAACCATGGAGAATACAGTGTGGTATGCCAACCAGGTACGACAGAAATGGCGGGACTTTGAAAAAAGAAAGATAATAGCCCAATCAAGAAAACAATAAAAAATACGAAAGAATATTTGACCATAAAGTTTTAGTTGACGATTACCTTACCAATATCTTAAAACGTCAATAATTCCGGTTCGCGCCTCACAAACCGGGGCTTTTAGCTTTAAAATAATTAGTATTTCATAATTTTCACTCCTTCCGACATATTTGCAGGATCTATAATTGAAGCAGTTTTTACTTTCATTGGCTTGTCTTGTTCTTTAATAAATTCAACCAATACTTCTTCGCTTGCAGCACTACCAATGAATTGATTACCTCCTTTATACCTACAACTTGCAATTATTTGCCCGTTTACTTTTACAAGCAACAGATCTTCCAGCCTTTCAAATTCAATGTTCCCGTTTTTTGTTTCGTAAAGCCCGCAAATAGCTGAAAAGAAATTATCGCTTGGCCTTACTTCTCTTCCTAAGTATACATCAAAAGCCAGGTGCTTATCTCCATTAGTTTGTGTTTTTACTTCTAATATTCTGTTTATTGCATCCGGGTGATTTGCTGCACTATCTTCGGAAATGTGTGGATCGCCTTTGAAATATATTTGTGTGATGATATCCTGCTGCCCTTTCCCTGAAATACGCATATGAATATGAGCCGGCCTGTTTCCGTAAGGTATAGGTTGTGTTGTTATAAACTTATACTTCCCTTTTGACCTGGTGATTTGCCTGCCTCTGAATATAAACTCGTCAGAAACATTATCGTATTTGCCCTGCGGGTTACACTGCCATATTTCTACCAAGCAATTATTGAACGGGGTATGCCCGTCTGATTTATAAATAGTTCCCTCCAGATAAAGTTTTTGCCCGGAAAACCCCGGTGGGTTGATATTGGTTCTAAAAGGAGAGTCAGGCCTATAGAATGGCCCTAATATATCCGTTGTTGTTATAGAATCGCCAATAAATTTATTCTCACTCCAACTTATGTTTCCCCAAGCATAAACAGCTACTGCAGCAAAGGAACTTGTTTTTATGAATTTCCGTCTATCCATTACATTTTATTTAAGAATGACGCCGCTGAGTATGCCGTAAAGCTGATTGTCGGCTATATATTTATTTTGGAAAATTAGGATGGCTTTTAATTCGCTTTATTTGTTTTAAATGTCTATCCGAGTGTCCAAAATGGACGACCATCAAAGCATGAATGCTTCTTCTTTTTTCGTCACCCCACCTATACGTATAGTGAGCTTTCAAGTCGTATGTTGTGTTTTTGATAAAGCCAATGATGTTATTTCTGCCAAACAAGAAAAAGGTAAGGTTGTCAGCAGCTTTCATCAAACCCAAGGGTTCAGCATTCCATTCTGCTTTGTGAGGGCTTGGGTCATTCATCCAATTAATATAAGTAGTATCAGGAAGTGATAAGCTATCAAGCTGGGGCTCCGGCTTACTACTTAGCATGATATCAGCTTCCTGAACAAAAATCCTTTCATACAATCCCAAATGCTCAAGTACTTGCCCTATGTTCCATTTTGTTGAGTCTTCTTTAAATGCCCACTGCTCTGCCGTTAAGTTATTGGTCTGACTAATAATTTCGAGTTTTGTCCTTTCCAGATTTTCGATTAAAAAGCTACGGTCTGCCTCCGTCCAAATTCTTTTTGCCTGGCTATAGCTATTTATTGCGGCAAATAGTAGTGATTGCAAAAGCAAGAGTGAATAAAATCGTACCATGATAAAAATATTTTAACACAGTGAGTATTTCGAAAAATTTGCAACTACCGGGAAGCGGCTTTGTGCAGGTATGGAATAGCATTCCTTCTGCATAAAACAGCTGCCTAAGCCTATCTTGTTGTTGAAGTTACTTACAATAATTGATAGAATATTCGTCTGGCAATATCAATAATTCCGGTTCTTGAAACACGAACCAGGGCTTTCCAGATTTTTATTCCTTCTTTTTAGCAAGTTCTGTATTTTCAAAAAAATCAATATATTTCTTATAATTCCGAGGTTCAAATGAATCATGTTGCCACCTCATTTCAATAATTTCAACATTATGCTTGTAAGCATATTCAAGTAAACTATTTTTTTGCCTGTCATTTGCAAAGCTAGAAACAAAAATAGCTACAACACAACCTGAAATGTCAAGCATCATAGTTTTATCATAAAATATTTCGTCGCGTACAATTTCCAGACTGCCCTTGGCTTCATCGAAGAAGGCTCCAATTCTATATTCATTTTCTCCAGAATAATCAATATGCTTATAAAAGAAGGATTCTCTTACTATGTGCTCAAGCTGTTGTTTGTATTTATCTTTCCCAACATTTACCAAATGATTTCCTTGAATATCACCAACTTTTTTAGAATGTAACTCTTGAAATGGCAGATATTTAACATCATCATTTATTAAATCAAATTTTTTACTGTTAAGAGATAAAATTTTTTCTTTTGAAAACGCAATACAAACTCCTGAAAACTTATCAGCATATTGATCCCACATTCTCAATTTTGTAAATCCAAACAGCTCTTCATGCCCTTTAAAAGATGAGGAATAATATTCACTGGCAAAATCTTCACCCATGCGATTCTTACAAAAGCAAATCAAGTTAAAACGCCCTTCTAAATCATCGAGAAAATCACATAGTTCGTTTACATCATGGGAATGTTGTTGACTTTTAGATTTATCTACTTCGTAATTATAGTAAACTACTCTTCTGTCTGCTTTCTTGCTTTCGATTGGGTCAATTGACTTACGAGCTTCATTAAATCGTAGTTGGTTTTTGTAAAGTATGAAGTCTATTGCTGTTGTAGCTTTAGTGTAGTGATAGATAATATCATCGTTATAAATGCTTTTAAAAAAATCATTATTAACATTCATATTATACGATTTTCGATGTTAATTAGTTAGCCTAGTCATGTCCCACGAACCAACTAATTCCAGTTCACGACACACAAACCACGGCTTTCCAAGAAGCACAAGCACAATAGTTTCCCTATTAAAACTTGCGCGCCAATTTTACAATGGCGCTGCCTTCAAATTGATCGATGGGCGGATTTAATTTTTCTACACTTATCTCAATTTGTGTAATTCTATTAAAGCGCAGATAAACTTTTTGCGCCATTTGCTGCACCAGTGTTTCCAATAAGTCAACAGGTTTTTGCATCACCTCATTGATGATAGTAAATAGCGATGCATAATCGATAGTTTCTGTAATATCCGTAATGGTGCCTTCGCCCGGCATATAACTCACCGTCATATTTACCACAAAGTCGTTGCCCTTTTGCCTTTCTTCCGGATAAAGGCCATGATAGGCTTTAAAGCGCACATTACTGAGACAGATGGAAAGAATATCTGCCATAGGAAATAGATATTTACGTTTAGTGTAAGCCTTTTGCACTTAGATAACGCTCCGCATCAAGTGCCGCCATACAACCACTACCTGCAGCCGTTACCGCCTGCCGATAGATTTTATCCTGTACATCGCCTGCAGCAAAAACTCCTTCTATATTCGTCTTGGATGTACCGGGTACTGTTTGTAGATACCCTGCTTCATCCATATCCAACCAACCCTTGAAAATATCAGAATTCGGTTGATGTCCGATTGCCACAAAAAAACCATTGACAGCGACTTCGCTTGTTTCTCCTGTCACATTATTCTTTATGCGTACACCCGTTACAGTTTTATCGCCCAATATCTCATCGGTTTCTGTATTCCAATACACTTTTATATTAGGCGTATTCAATACCCTGTCCTGCATAATTTTACTGGCCCGCATCTCTCCTTTTCTTACAAACATATGCACATTGGTAGTTACCTTAGAAAGATATAGCGCTTCTTCTGCAGCCGTATCTCCGGCACCTACAATGGCTACTTCTTTTCCACGGAAAAAGAAGCCGTCACATACGGCACAGGCGCTAACACCAAATCCGTTCAACCGCTCTTCGCTGGGAAGTCCCAGCCATTTTGCAGAAGCTCCTGTAGCAATAATCACGGCATCGGCAGCTATCCATTTTTCCTCGTCAATCTGTACTTTATAAGGTTGCGTACTGAAATCTACTTTTGTAGCCAATCCGAAACGGATATCGGCACCCATGCGCTTGGCCTGCTTTTCAAAATGTACCATCATTTCCGGCCCTTGTATGCCATCTGCATAACCCGGGTAGTTTTCTACCTCTGTTGTAATCGTTAATTGCCCTCCGGGCTGAATTCCTTGATACAATACAGGTTTCAGATTTGCCCGTGACGCATAAATAGCCGCTGTGTACCCTGCCGGGCCACTACCAATAATTAATACAGATACTTTTTCATTAACTGCTTCTGCCATTCTTCTTACTTATTTAATCTTCAAAAATAAAAGGAAAACACTTTAAATGAACCATTTAAGTTATTATCTGAATAGGTTGTGTAAAACCTTTCTCCATCATAACATAAACAATAGGCCGAAAGTTGACACGAAAACTGGCGGAACAGCTATTGCCGAACCGCCAGTTACTACTATAAGTTTAATACAGCTACTATTAACCCAGTCGTTGATCAATGATACGCTGATCGACTTCTGTTTCCAGCCTATGTTCCTCCTGCAGGCGTTTTAGTTTTTTACCATACGCCAACTTTGTAATCAATACAAATAATACAGGCACTACAAAAATCGCCAGCGTAGTGGCAGATATCATACCACCAAATACCGTCCAGCCAATCGTTTTACGGCTCTCGGCTGCCGCACCACTTGCAAAAGCCAGCGGTAATACACCAAGTATGAAAGCTAGTGAAGTCATCACAATGGGACGTAGCCTCAGGCGAACGGCTTGTAAGGTAGCGGGTAGTATATCAATGCCTTTATCCACTCTTTCTTTTGCAAACTCCACAATCAGAATAGCATTCTTCGCCGCCAGGCCTATCAGCGTTATCAGTCCAATTTGTGCATAAATGTTATTGCTTAACGAAGGAATAAATGTAAGCGTCAAAATAGACCCAAAAGCTCCTATTGGTACAGCAAAAAGTACGGAGAACGGAACGCTCCAGCTCTCGTACAACGCAGCCAGAAAAAGGAAAACAAATACCACCGATATCAGGAATACAGTAACCTGCTGCCCTCCGGCGGCTATTTCTTCCCGGCTCATACCACTAAATTCATAGCCATAACCCGCCGGTAAACTTTTTGCTTCTTCCTGCAATACCTCAATAGCCTGCCCACTACTATATCCTTCGGCTGGCGTTCCATTTATTTCTATGTTTCTGTAAATATTAAAATGTGATAACACCGCAGGTGCTTCGATGACTTCTGTTGTAATCAACGAACCCAAGGGCACCATATTTCCCTGGCTGTTTCTTACATAAAATTTCTCCAAACCATCTAAAGAACTTCTGTAGCTGCTATCTGCCTGTGACATTACCCGGAAATTTCTTCCATACAGGTTAAAGTCATTGACATAACTACTTCCTAAAAAATTAGACAAGGTAGTGTACACTTCCGCTACTGATACACCTAGCTTTTTTGCCTGTTCTCTATTTACATTTACTTTATAGCTTGGTGTACGAGAACTAAAAAAGGTATAAGCCGTACCTATCTCCGGACGTTGATTCAATCGTCCCAAGAAATCCCGTGCTACTTTTTCAAAGCCTGCTGCATTATCCGTTGATCCTCTTTGCTGCAACTGGAAAGTAAAACCCGCTGCTGCACCCAATCCCGGTATAGCGGGGGGTGCAATTACCACAATCCTTGCTTCTTTAATATCTGCTGTAGCTGCTCTTATTTTATTGATAATATCCTGAGCATGCTGTCCTTTTCCTTTGCGCTTATCCCAGGGTTGCAGGTTAACAAACATGGTTCCTGCATTAGACTTATTAGAAAAGGTAACAATATTCAAACCAGCCAATCCTCCCACTACTCGGGTCTCTGGTATACTGGATACTCTTTCTATTAAATCTTTCAAGAGAGCCACACTCCGGGTTGTAGATGCAGCTTCGGGCAATTCATACGTTACCATTACACGTCCTTCATCTTCCAAGGGTATAAAACCGGTAGGTTTATTTTTAAACAATAAAAACAATCCTATAAA
>CAZPPM010000028.1:0-31172 GCA_964588445.1 uncultured Citrobacter sp. | reverse complement strand
ATGCTTTCTGCGGAATTTACGGTCTTTGGTTGGGCGTGATTTTTCCCTTTTATTGTCTTTTCCATTTTTCAGAAAACAAATGTAAAGCCTTATCCAATGCGAACTTCAGAGAATTTACTTAACATTTTTTTTAGTAAAAGATAAAAAAAGGAAGAATAAATTTGTTGGGTCGTATCGCTTAATCCATTATTTTTATTGTCCAATATCCAAATTAAAATGATCAACCATAAAAACCTCCCGCCTATAGTATAATACTCTACACATTTTTTGATTTACTGATTTTTTAATTATTGTCCAATTATCCATTAACCACCTAAAACTCACTAGAGTATTATGAAATCTTTTGCTAAAAAGACAGACCATGAATTGATCCGTTTATTTACGGAAGGCCACTTAGAGGCACTTGAAGTATTAATCTTGCGTCACAAAGAAAAGCTGTACACATCTATTCTTTTTCTGGTAAAAGACAAATATCTGGCCGAAGATATTTTTCAGGATGTTTTTATCCGCATCATCGACACCATGCGTAGCGGTCGCTATACAGAAGAAGGTAAATTTTTGCCTTGGGCAATGCGGATTGCGCACAACCTTTGTGTCGACCATTTCCGTAAGGTAAAACGCACACCTACCGTTCGCACCAGTGATGATAAAGACATCTTCGAAGTACTTAACTTTTCCGAAGACAGTGCTGAAACAGCCATGATGAAACGCCAAAGCTATGGCCGTGTAAGAGAAATGCTGGAAAGACTGCCTGAGGATCAAAGAGAAGTAATCATTCTACGTCATTATGCAGACATGAGCTTCAAGGAAATTGCTGTTGCTACTAATTGCAGTATCAACACAGCATTGGGTCGTATGCGTTATGGATTAATTAATTTGAGAAAATTAATGGTTCAAAAACAAATTGCCCTTTAAATTTGTTGTAGCTTTAGAATCATCAACTAAATATTACTGCTATACGCTTTTGTCATTCTGTATCTCCCGCTACATCTGAAAAGTTCTTATTTTAAAAAAGTAATTTTTCTTTGCTTGCTGGTAGCAGGCTGGTACAGAATGACACCAAATTGATAGTCCCGCCTTTGGCGGGACTATTTTTATTCTTTCGCTGAGAAGATGCTGAGAAGATAATGACTACTTCTGCTTTCCGAGTTTCTTGTACGTTTCTAATCCACATTGAAGCCACTCGGCAAACTCTTCTGCATTATCGGTATAGTATTTCGTTTTAGTCAGCGCTATTTCGTCAGCAGTGATAATTGCATACTGTGGCTGTGAAGTAGCACCAAAATTTTCTGTTTGAAAAGTAGCCCACTTATCGCCCACCGTAACAATGGATTTTTCCGATCCATTAGACACCGTAACAACTCTTTGCTCCGGTAGTGGTAACTTCTTACGTTCATCTACATATAGTGATACTACAATAAACTCTTTACGCATAAGACTATCTACCAGCGGATCGGGCCAAATACTTTCTTCCATCTTACGACAATTTACACAAGCCCACCCTGTAAAATCTATTAACACCGGTTTACCCTGCTCTTTGGCCATAGCCAAAGCTTTCTCATACTCATTATGCAGCGGCTTTAACAAAATACTTTTTTCCTGAGAGTAAAGACTATAACTGCGAGGAGGGGGAAAGCCACTAATCAATTTCAACGAAGCCCATTTTGTATTTGTCAATCCTGGTAGCAAGTATATGGTTATCGCTCCAAAAAGTACGATAAAGGAAATTCGTGTAAAAGAAAAACGCTTCACCGGAGAGCTATGAGCAAATTTTATTACTCCTAGTAAGTAAAGCACCATTAAAATACCAATCACTATCCACAAGCCAATAAAAATTTCCCGCTTAAGCAATCCCCATTGCTCTACCAAGTCAGCATTGGATAAAAATTTAATCGCCAGCGCTAATTCCAGAAATCCTAAAATCACTTTTACATCCGTCATCCAACCACCGGATTTAGGCAATGATTGTAACCAATGAGGAAACATGGCAAACAAGGCAAAGGGTAGTCCTAAAGCCAATCCAAAACCTGCGGCTCCTGCTGTTAATGGCCAGGCTCCTTGGTCGGCGACACCAACCAATAGTGTTCCAAGAATAGGTCCCGTACAAGAGAAGGAAACAATAGCCAATGTAGCTGCCATGAAGAAAATACCGCCCAGATTTCCTAATCCAGATTTGGAGTCCATTTTATTAGCAAGCCCAGCCGGTAAGCCTATTTCGTATAAACCAAAAAATGAAAGAGCAAAAAATACAAAAATGGCAAAGAAGATAAGATTGAGCCAAACATTTGTTGAAATATTATTAAATATCTCCGGGCTTATGGCTTTATCCGCCACATGAAAGGGTAATGTAATCAATACATAAATAAAGAAGATAAACAAGCCATATAAAACAGCATTCGTTACACCTTTCTTTTTATGCTGCGATTTTTTTGTAAAAAAAGTCACCGTTACCGGTATCATCGGGAATACACAAGGAGTGAGTAAAGCTATCAAGCCTCCCAGAAAACCTAGAAAGAAAATAGTGAGCATGCTCTTATTCTGCGTATCCTCATCCCCACAATTATTTACCGGATTTTTCACATCAATAGAAGCTACTTTCACAGAAGTAGAAACAGTAACTCCTCCTTCCAACGATACTCTAAAACTGTGCATGCCTGTATAGAATTCTCCTGCATCATTTCCATAAGTATAGTTGAAATCACCCGAAAGCTCGGCAGGCACTACACCATTGATAGTTATGATTATTTTCCAAGTTGTTTCTACTCTAAGTAGCTTAACTTTTGTGTTATCAAAAATCTTACTCTTCTCCTCTACAAAAAACTCGTTCTGGAAACTAAAAGCACTATCCACCACAATAGCTGAGTCTGCAAAGCTGAGATACATGGTTTTAATACCTTCCAAAACCTGATTCGGAGCATACAAGTACCAGCCTTCAACAACAGAAGGAGTAAAAGTCAACTCATATCGGCTTTCATCTAGGCGATTACTTTTTATGGTCCAGCTATAGGGATCTATTTGCTCATCTTGAGCAAGGCCGGGAAGAGTTGTACTTAGCAATAACGTTAAAAGGAGTAGCTTTCTTCTAAAAAACATCATAACAGGTTTCAACTAAATAAAAAAGGGTTCTACAAAAGAACCCGCACACGAAATTATTTAACTAATTATGGGACTAGCGCTATAGAGAAATTTACTTTTTTAGGGGGTAAACATTTCTCATCATCACAGGTTTGGAATTCAATTGTACCGCTCACATTTGTTTTTGCACTTGCCTTCAATGTCACTACCTGCACAAAGTCTACTTTCTTGGAATATTGATTGGCCGAAAGTGATAATTTTTTGTCATGAAATTTTTCCAGCTTTCCTACTTCTTTTGGCTTCCCTTCTAATGTAACCAGAGGGTTGCTGCTAAACACAATATCTGTTGGAATAGCTATAGCGTCTTCCGGCTGTGTTTGTGAGTATAAGTGCCAGCCGGATTGTATAGTAGCGGTAAGATGGATTTCATACTTTTTATCGGCAATTTTTTTTGCCGAGTATGACCAGGTAACCGGGTTTAGCTGCGCAAAAGCCGATGAAGCTATTGTGATAAAAAGAACGAGTAATAAAAAATAATTTTTTCTCATTTAACCTGTTTAATACTGCAAAAATGCAATTTTGAAAGAATAGTTCTTGTTAAAAAACAACTTCGGAAGGTAGATGCAATTTTTAGCCCACCAGTTGGCTCACCATTAACAAGTTCTTCATAATCTCTTGTCCATCAACATTTCCTAGTATTTCCGAACAAGCTCTTTCCGGATGGGGCATCATTCCAAAAACGTTTCTCTCTGCATTACAAATACCGGCAATATTCATTATCGAACCATTAGGATTTGCCTCCTGGTTCACCGCTCCGTTTTCATCACAATAGCGAAAAATGATTTGTCCGTTACTTTCTAAACCGGCCAGAGTTTCGCTATCAGCATGGTATCTCCCCTCGCCATGAGCTATCGGAATTTTATACACTACTTCCTCGCTGTTTTTTATATAAACGTTTTTGCAGATAAATTGTTGATTAGCGTTCCTTAATAAAGCACCAGGCAATAAACCCGATTCACACAATATTTGAAACCCGTTGCACACCCCAAACACTTTCCCGCCCCTCTTGGCAAAGTCGATAACCGACTGCATCATAGGACTAAACCGTGCAATAGCGCCGCAACGAAGGTAATCCCCATAGGAAAACCCTCCCGGCAATACGATACAATCATCCGTAGTAAAGTGGCTGATATCTTTATCCTTGTGCCAAAGCATTTCTACTTGCTGCCCAAGATCATTTTTTAATGCATCGTACATATCCCGGTCACAATTGGAACCCGGAAAAACAACTACGCCAAACTTCATTGACTTTTATTTTAGGAACAATAATTAGAATGCAAATATACTCGCAAAAGCTGATTTTACAGGCGACTCTTTACCAGCCCGGCCCCCAATATTGAAAGGCAATAACAAAAGCAACCGCCAGCCAGAAAGTAACTAACGGAAATAGTTTGGACGTAGCATACTGGTAAGCAGCCGCATGAAAAGCGGCTATGGGTATCAGTGCCATAATCCAATTACTGAAATCACCGGAAGCATTCACAAAAAGTAGCAAAAAGGCCGCTAATAAATAAAGCAAAAGTAAGCTCCAGCCTTTTCTTACATTTATCAACATTCTTCGCAAATTCTCCTGTACATAATAGCCTCCTATTAAAAAAGGCAACATAATAAGAAAAGCCGCCCCGGCCAGCCAGGCCGACTGCCGCAAAAAAGGAAGCTCTATTGATAAAGATGGTAAAAAAGCATCCCAACTCCACGACCCGTTTATTAAAAGATACGCTGCATAAAAATAAAACGGTGTGCTAACTCCCAGCAAACAGATAAGCCATTCATTGACACGAAAGGGACGAATGATAGCAATTGCCAGGAAAATCCAGATTAAAAAGGTAAAAGCAGGTGTAAATACAAAGCCGGCTATTCCCAACAAAAGACCCACATTAAAAATGCTGCCTTTACTATTTTCCTGGTTGTAAATATTGAATAATATAGAAAGAATAAGCAGCAAAAAGGTATTAACCACCAAAGGAGCTGAAAAATAATTCCATTCAGGTAAAAAAGAAGTAAGAAGCAGGTACGCCATCGCTGGCAAATAGGTTGTCTTACTTACCATGCGTTGTGCATTAACAAAACGGGTAAGCATCATGGCCTGTAGCAATAGAAATAAAAAAGCTAATACGGAGAACAGAAGAGGAAACCCGACTGTATAAGGTTTCAGAAAATCAAAAAGGAGGTTAAACAGCAGTCCATTCTCCTCCCTATCACCTACAGGCGGACTATAGGTAGAAGAAAAGATGGGTAGTTTTAATAAAACACCCATAACCAGCAACAATAATAAATTCGCAGGTGATTTTTGCTTAAAAATCCCTATCACGGATAAAGGATTTAAGGTGATTTAATATTCCAATTTAGCAAAACAAATATAATTCTTATATATACAAGGTACAATAATCTGCCGGGAACTTACCTGTTTTGCAAAACGGGGCATAAAAGTATATCCTCTGTCAAGGTTTTTAAGCGTGGGATTTTTATTGATTTTACCATCAGGGCTTAGGCTAAAATCAGTTAAAAGCCTTAATCTCTTCTCCATATTATTAAAGAGAAAATGCAGTTGCCCTCCTGTATTCATGAGTGTGTAAGAGATGGAGCCATCTGTTTCATCATCAAATTGCTCTTTGACGATAACACTATTCCACTCTTTTCGTCCTGTATTGTCAAAGGAAGCAATAAGTATATTATCGGCCGAATACCTTACACTGGAATTTGAATTGAAGCGATCGCCCCAAAACATATTAGAATAATAGGGTGAATAATTATAATAGTCATAAGCATTTAAAAAGGGAGAGCCGTACAATCCTCCATTCCATCTGCCCCACCTGTTCCAGCCACCACCTCTTGTGGTTGTATACGATGACTCGCTGGCTATGATGAAACCACCATCTTTCCTTGGAATGATATTTTTGATAAAGTAATCATTAAAGGCCGCCTTAATGGATGAGTTACCTTTTGCTTCCCGTCTTAGCTCATCAGTAAAAGGCAATGTATTTTCTATCACTGCTTGTCGCTTATCCTTGTCCCATATATAGAAATAATACCCTTCCACATTGCCTCTACGCTGAGAAAAATAAAAAGATGAAATAAAGTATCGTTTATTGAAATTGTCAGGCCTTACCCGTATTTCATCAAAATACATTTTATCATCTCTCTTCATGTTTACAATATGAAAATCATCCGCATTGGCATACTTAATCACAAAAGCGGCATTGCCAATATTTTCATTATTTACCCTGTCAAACTTGGTAAATACCATATCTCCATCGTTATCCAAATGAAATTCATTAAGGTAATCATCCTTATTTTCCATGGGCATCTGCAGACTGCTTTTCTTAAGTAAAGAAAGGCTATGATCATACAGCATAGTTGTAATATTATACAACTTTTTGTTCTTGCTGTTAATTTTGAAAACCATTAGTTTGCTTTTGTCTTCGCTGGAAAGAACGGTGTAAATTTTATTATCTGACCCGCCACCTACTTTAGTGGTATCTAATTCTATTAAATCTCCAATGGTATTACCCTCGCCATCAATTTTTGCAGCTGCGCAATAGATGATATTTTTTTTCCTGTATTGAAAAATCATGTAGCAAAAATCATTGTAGGGAAAAAAGTCTACATTAATCACCTTATCATTATCAGGCAAATAGTCTTGTTCTACGTTTTTAACCACTTTCATATTGGCATCCAAAATGGATATCCAATTCTTACTTCGGATATTTTTATAAATAAGAAAATTCCCGTTGATTTTACCTATAATCTCAAAATTGATCCTTCTCGTATCCTCCCTGCCTGGCTCAGAATAAACTACCCGCTGTGCCTGCACGACGTCAGCAGCAGTCAAAAAAAGGATAAGAACAAACCATCTTACAATACGCATACTCTTTCAATTTTCATATTAAAATTACCAAATGCACGTGAAACAGACGATTATTTGCCCCTCATAGCTGCAATAAAAGGGCCGATTTTAACAACTTACTTAAATGAAGTATTCCGTGGCTGCCAATATTCTTCTAAATTATTTCTTTCCCCTTTATATTTATAATTAACTTTTGATTATACATTTGCAGGCTGTGCCCATTATAAGGTCACATTTATTAACCGCATTGTACTGTGAAAATACCTACCAACAAGGTTACAGCCGCAGGACTTCTCATCGCCTTAGGAATTATTTATGGCGATATAGGAACCTCTCCTCTCTATGTATTTAACGCCATTATTAATAACCGGGCAGTAAGTGAAGAACTCATCCTAGGTACGCTATCGTGTATCATCTGGACGCTTACATTACAAACCACACTGAAATATGTCATTCTTATTCTGCGAGCCGATAATCGGGGAGAAGGTGGCACATTTGCTTTATATGCGCTTGTAAGAAGAAGAAGAAAATGGCTGGTTATACCGGCCATGATAGGCGGCGCAGCTTTGCTGGCAGATGGTATGATAACACCACCCATCTCCATCACATCTGCGATTGAAGGACTGGAAGAACTTCCTGTACTCAGGGGCATGAGTACAGAAACTATCATGCTGATCGTGCTGGCGATTCTTTCTGTTTTTTTCTTTCTGCAACAATTTGGAACGGCATCTATCGGGAAGCTTTTTGGGCCGGTTATGTTGCTATGGTTTTCCATGCTGGCCATACTTGGGTTTGTACATATTTTCGACGACCTCTCTATTTTAAGAGCAGTAAGTCCTACTTACGCTATAGAATTTCTTCAGAACTACCCACAAGGTTACTGGCTACTGGGAGCCGTTTTTCTATGTACCACTGGTGCCGAGGCTTTATATAGTGACTTGGGGCATTGCGGAAAGGAGAACATACGCTACACCTGGATCTATGTAAAAAGCTGCTTACTCATTAATTATTTTGGACAAGGCGCTTACCTGTTGGCACATCGAAAAGATCTTGTAATAACAGGTGAAGTAAAAAAAGCCTTAGGCGTAAATGCCTTTTACGATCTAATGCCGGAATGGTTTATCATACCCGGCGTAGCTATAGCTACCACAGCAGCGATAGTTGCCAGCCAGGCGATGATCTCCGGCGCGTTTACACTCATTAGCGAAGCCATGCGCCTCAACCTTTGGCCAAAATTAAAAATCAGATACCCTTCGGAAGAAAAAGGACAACTTTTTATTCCGGCTATTAACTGGTTGCTTTTTGTTGGCTGCGTAGGTACTGTTTTTTATTTTCAAAAATCCTCCTCTATGGAGGCCGCCTATGGATTGGCCATTATTTTGACCATGCTCGCCACCACCATACTTTTTGCTAATTATCTGGTGCTACATCGTGTAAAACCTATCTGGATTTATCTTTTCCTGATTGGCTACTTTGTAGTAGAAATCGCCTACTTTATTGCATTGATGGACAAATTCGTTCATGGAGGTTATATTACTATCCTCGTAAGTGGCATTATGTTCCTCGTCATGTATGTATGGTTCCGTGCAAGAAAAATCAAAAACAGATACGTAGAATTTGTTCGCATGGAGCATTACATTTCCAAATTACAGGAACTTAGTAACGACAAATCTGTGCCCAAATACGCTACCCATCTGATATACCTTACCAGCGCTAATAATCCCAAGGAAATAGAACATAAGATCATTTATTCTATTCTTAATAAAAAGCCCAAACGAGCAGATATTTATTGGTTTGTACATGTGGATACTCTCGACGATCCCTATACATCAGAATACAAAGTTGAGCATATTGTTCCCAACGATATTATACGCATTGATTTTCGTCTCGGTTTCAGAGTAGAGCCGCGCATCAACCTCATGTTTAGAAAGGTAGTGGAAGATTTGGTAGCTAATAAAGAAGTAAATATCATCAGTCGCTACGAGAGCCTTGCCAGTAGTAATACAGTTGGTGATTTTCAGTTTATGGTAATGGAAAAATACCTGAGCCAGGATAATGAGCTACCTTTTACAGAACGCATTATTATGAATTTCCACTTCTGGCTCAAAGAAAAAAGTCTTTCGGAAGAAAGAGGTTTTGGACTGGATACCGCTAATGTTACCGTGGAAAAATTTCCGTTAATAGTAGCTCCCGTTACCAATCTACGTTTAACCCGCGTGGAAGATTAACTATAGGTGTCGTGTACTATTCCGTTTAATCCTTATCTTTTCAGGAATTATTTCCCCCTTTTGCCAACATTTATCTGGTATATCATCGCTGGAATAGCCGCCTTATCAATAGCGGCTTATTTTCTTCAGGAATATTTCATCTTTAAACCGGAAAAACTAAAGCAGGATTTTCAATTCAAATACGACATCCCTTTTCGTGAACATTTTTTTGATGTAGAACCGGGTGTACGCATAAACGGCCTTCATTTCTATCGCGAAAAACCAGCCGGTCTTATCCTTTATTTTCATGGTAACAGCCGAAGCATAAAGGGCTGGGCGAGGTATGCCAAAGATTTTTACCGGTATAATTATGATGTCGTATTGGTAGATTATCGCGGCTTTGGAAAAAGTACCGGTAAGCGCAATGAAAAAGAAATGCTAAGCGACATGCAATTTGTGTATGATACCTTGCTGGTACAATACCACGAGCACCATCTAATTGTGTACGGAAGAAGTATCGGTAGTGGTTTTGCTACCTGGTTAGCTGCAGAAAATAAACCTCGATACCTTATTCTGGATGCTCCTTATTATAGTTTTAGAAAAGTAGTAGAACGGTTTTTACCCATTCTCCCCGTGCGCTATGTTTTACGTTATCACCTACGTACAGATAAATGGATACGTCGGGTGAATTGTCACACATACATTTTACACGGCACAAGGGATATGCTTATCCCTGTAAAACACAGTGAAAAGCTTCAAAAAATAAATCCTTCAAAAATTACGTTAATACGCATTCATGGAGGGAGTCACAACAACCTCCCAAAATTTGATGAATACCATAATTTCATAAGAGACATCTTGAAATACTAACTGATTTGCCAAGATGTTAATTCTTACTTAATACACGTTACTCTGTGTTACAACACCAACCCATATCTGTCAAAACCAAAAAAGCGTATGTCACCAAAATTCTACCTACTTACCATTTGTGTATCACTGCTGCTATTTTCTTCGTGTAAAAATGCAGAAAAGCTATACCAAAAAGGTCGTTACGATGAAGCAGTAGTATTGGCTACAAAAAAACTAGCCAAAAAGCCAAATGACGCCTCTCTTATTATGGTTGTTCAGAATGCCTATGGCTTTGCCGTAGCAGATCATGAAAGCCGGATTCGCAACTACAGCAATAGCAACTCTGATCTACGCTGGGAGAAAGTGCTTCAGGAGTACTATAGCCTACAGCACCTCTATGAAGCAGTGCGTAAATCTCCTTCTGTATACACGCTCGTTAATCCTACTGATTATTCTTCCTATATCGCTACCTATCAGGAAGAAGCCAGTAATGCCCGCGTAGAAAGAGGACTTGACCTGATGGAACTGGGCGATAAAAACAGTTTTCGCAATGCCTACTATGAATTCCAAAAAGCATTGGCCTTAAAACCCGGTGACTTAAGTATAAAGCAAAAAATGGAGGAAGCCTATGCTGAAGCGGTTATTAATGTGGTAGTATTCCCACTTACCAGAACCGGGCTTCAATACGCAAGCTATAGCTACGACTTCAACCGGTTCAATAATGGTATGCTTCAGTATCTCCATAATCATAATAACAACCAGTTTTTACAGTTCCATGCCGAAAATACTGCGGCAAGCAGATACGTACGGCCTGACAATACTGTATCCCTGCGCTTTACAGATGTAAACATTGGTCGTTATCGGGATGAGCGCTCTACCCGTGAAGTATCCAAACAAATTGTAGGAAAGGAAATCGTTATAGGCAAAGACTCTGTCGTAAAAGAATATATTACGGTAAAGGCAAAAATCACTACCACCACCCGCCAATTACAGGCTAATGGTGTATTACAAGCTTCTGTAAGAGACATGAATAATCGTTGGCTATGGGGCGACGCCTATAGAGGTGATTATAATTGGGTACATATTTTTAGCACATATACGGGAGATGAAAGAGCCTTGAGTGACGAAGATAAAAAACTAATTAAGCTGCGCGAAGAATGGCCGCCCTCCAATGATGAAATCATCCGGCTTATTATGCATGAAATAGAACAAAAAGCACAATGTGGCATTAGTGATTATTTTAAAAGATACAATTAACACAAACAAGACTTTTAATTAACTTAGCCAGCATATTTTAAAGAAATATGAAAAAACAGCATCGTCGTCAATTTATTGCCGCCGCCTCTATACTGGCCTTAAGCCCTACTGTAATGTGCACAACAACAACTTCCCAAGCAGAAAAAAAACAGCTTGTCCATCATGTGTTTTTTTGGTTAAAACAGCCCGGCAACGAAGCTGATAAGCAAGCTTTACTAGAAGGATTACAATCGCTCAAAGCTATTAAAGAAATCAAGCAACTTCTCATTGGCACGGCCGCTCCTACTGAGCAGCGAGAGGTTGTAGACAGCAGCTATGATGTTTCTGAATTAATGTTTTTTGACAATGTAGCCGATCAAAAAATTTATCAGGATCATCCCGTACATAAAGCCTTTGTAGAAAAGTATAGCCATCTTTGGGAAAAAGTAATTGTATATGATATGCTTACTGTATAATAGCTATCCATATGAAAAAAAATACCCGTTCCCGCTTTTTTAAGCTGGTAAAGATTGCTGCTATTGTTTACATTGTTATTGGTATCGCTTTATATTTCTTGCAGGATAAATTTTTATTTCATCCTGAGAAGTTATCGGAAGCACATGTTTTCTCTTTCCAGCAACCTTTTACTGAAATCAACCTCGCTGTCAACAACGAAAAAAATATCAGCATCGTTCAGTTCACTGTACCTGATTCTATCTGTAAAGGTGTTGTCCTTTACTTCCATGGCAATAAGCAAAACATAGAACGCTATGCCGATTTTGCGACTCATTTTACCCGTAATAACTATGCAGTATGGATGATAGACTACCCTGGATTTGGAAAATCCACCGGAAAAAGAACACAGGACATTCTCTACAAAGATGCAGCCGAACTGTATAAAATGGCCAGAAGCCATTATGCAAAAGATAGTATTCTCATTTATGGAAAGTCCATTGGCACCGGTATTGCAGCACAACTGGCTTCTATTAAAGACTGTCGCCGGCTCATACTAGAAACCCCGTATTATAGCATCCCTGCATTAATGAGTCATTATGCGTTTATCTATCCTGTTACCTGGATGTCATCTTATCAGCTTCCTGTACATCGCTATCTGGAAAAAGTAACCGTACCTGTTACTATTTTTCACGGCACTAGTGATGGAGTAGTCCCTTACAAACAAGCGAAACGACTTGCGGCTGAAAAAGAAAACATACAGCTCATAACAATTGAAGAAGGAGAGCATAATAATCTTTCTTCATTCCCTTTATTTCATCAGCAATTAGATAGCATCCTGCAATAACCTTATTCAACAGAAACAATACGATTGGATTTATTGTTCCTGATTTTCTCCGGGAGAGTAGATAGTATCTCTTCCTTTAACCGTTCTACCAATTTTCGTTTTACAAAATCGCGATGCACTACAATGCTAACCTCCCGCATAGGAGATGGCTTCTTAAAATGTCTCAGTAGTTGCGCTTGCTTTGCAGACATATCGAGAGTAGCTAACTCGGGCATTATCGTTATACCCTCATTACTCTCCACCATGCGGCGAAGTGTTTCTATGCTGCCAGCTTCATAATCAAAAGAGGAGTTTTCTTTACTTATCTTTTTCAATTCGCATAAATTAATTATCTGCGATCGAAAACAATGACCTTCTTCCAAAAGCCACAATTTACCGGGATCAATATCTTGCGGTAGTATATACGTTTTTTCATAGACACTATTCTTTTTAGAAACATACGCCATTAGCTCTTCGTAAAAAAGCACATGCTCTTTTATACCTTCTTCCTGGAGTGGTGTTACAAGAATGCCTGTATCTATTTTTCCTTCTCTTAGCCTCGCAATAATTAGCTCCGTCATCATCTCATGCACCACCAGCTTGACTGAAGGATATTTTTTCCCAAACGACTTAATAAATAACGGAAGCAGGTAGGGCGCTAAAGTAGGAATGATGCCGATACGCAATTCTCCCGCAACAATACCTTTTTTATCGTGTACCAACTCCAATAACTGATTTTTTCCGGAAACTACTTTACGAGCCGCAGCAATAATTTCCACACCAGGTGCCGTGGGTACAACAGGTTGTTTACTGCGGTCAAATAGTTTTATCCCTAATTCTTCTTCGAGCTTTTGTATCTGCATGCTCAAGGTAGGTTGCGTAACAAAACAGTGCTCTGCCGCCACGGCAAAATGCCGCCAGGTATCCACCGCGATTACGTATTCCAATTGCACTAACGTCATTGATAGATTTTATTTATGTGATCATAAAATTAATCAATTGGATTTATGATCAAATTGTCACACATTTGTAAATCCTAAAAAACACTTCCTCTTGTCAATTTTGCGATAGCCTGACGAAAGCTTTTATCCATTCAGGCCAATAAGTTTATAAGAGATTTTAATAAGGATAGTTTAGTTAGAAAAATTAGTAAAAATGAAAGAAAACTCGAATGACATCAGTCAATGTCCATTTCACAATGGCACATTGAACAAGCCAGTAGCTGGTAGCGGTACACAAAATACAGATTGGTGGCCCAATCAGTTAAAAGTTAATTTGCTTCGCCAAAATTCTTCTTTATCCGATCCTATGGATAAAGACTTTGATTATGCAGCAGCTTTTAAAAGCCTCGACTATGAAGGATTGAAAAAAGATTTGGTTGCAGCAATGACCACTTCACAAGACTGGTGGCCTGCAGACTTTGGCCATTACGGCCCTTTCTTTGTCCGCATGGCCTGGCATAGCGCAGGCACTTATCGCATTGCAGACGGACGCGGTGGTGGAGGAACAGGACAACAGCGTTTTGCACCTTTGAATAGCTGGCCGGATAATGTAAGCTTAGATAAAGCCCGCCGTCTTCTTTGGCCTGTTAAGCAGAAATATGGCAATAAAATTTCTTGGGCAGACTTGATCATTCTCACAGGAAATGTAGCATTGGAATCAATGGGCTTTAAAACTTTTGGTTTTGCCGGTGGACGGGCAGATGTATGGGAACCGGAAGTAGATGTGTACTGGGGATCGGAAACAGTTTGGTTGGGAGGTGACAAACGCTATGCAAGAGGATCAGAAGGTGTAGAAAAAGAAGGTGCTGTTTTAGTTTCAGATGATAACGCTGATGGCAAAATACATTCTCGTAATCTAGAGAATCCATTGGCTGCCGTGCAAATGGGTTTGATCTATGTAAACCCCGAAGGGCCAGATGGTAATCCTGATCCGATTGCTGCTGCAAAAGATATCAGAGAAACTTTTGCAAGAATGGCTATGAACGATGAGGAAACAGTAGCCTTAATAGCCGGCGGACACACTTTTGGTAAAACACATGGAGCTGCACCCGCAACACACGTGGGAGCGGATCCGGAAGGTGCTTCTATAGAAGAACAAGGTCTTGGTTGGAGCAATAGCTTTGGAACAGGAAAAGGCGCTGATACTATTACCAGCGGCATAGAAATCACCTGGACCAGCTCTCCCACAAAATGGACAAATAACTTTTTATGGAATTTATTTGGTTATGAATGGGAATTGGAAAAAAGTCCCGCCGGAGCCCATCAATGGGTACCCAAGCATGGTATGGGCGCTAACTCAGTACCCGACGCACATGATGCCAATAAGAAACATGCGCCTAAAATGTTGACGACGGATTTATCGCTGCGTTTTGATCCGGCTTACGAAAAAATCGCCAGACGCTTTTTGGAAAATCCTGATCAGTTTGCTGATGCCTTTGCCCGCGCCTGGTTCAAATTAACGCACCGCGATATGGGTCCTCGTTCCCGCTACTTAGGTGCTGAGGTTCCCGCTGAAGAATTAATCTGGCAAGACCCTATACCTACAGGCCATAAACTGCTGGATGCAGATGTAACTATCTTAAAAGAAAAAGTATTGGCTTCCGGATTATCCATTGGCGAACTCGTTTCTACAGCATGGGCATCTGCTTCTACTTTCCGAGGATCAGATAAACGCGGTGGTGCCAATGGTGCTCGTATACGCCTGGCTCCGCAAAAATATTGGGCGGCCAACAACCCTACTCAGTTATCTAAAGTACTCGACGTTTTAGAAAGCATTCAAAAGGAATTCAATGCTGGTGGCAAAAATGTTTCCATTGCAGACTTGATAGTACTCGCAGGAACTGCAGCTATTGAAAAAGCGGCAAAAGAGGCAGGATACACTATCACGGTTCCTTTTACTTCAGGACGAGGTGATGCTACACAAGAGCAAACCGATATAGAATCCTTTAGTGTATTAGAACCTGCTGCTGATGGCTTCCGCAACTATCTAAAAACAAAATATGCTGTAGCAACAGAAGCTCTTCTTGTTGATAAAGCACAGTTACTAACGTTGACTGCTCCTGAACTAACGGTGTTAGTAGGTGGCCTACGTGCATTGAATGCCAACTTTGACGGTTCTCAACATGGCGTCTTTACCGATCGCCCCGGCGTATTGAGCAATGATTTCTTTGTCAACCTGCTTAGCATGGATACTATCTGGAAAGCTGTAGATGACCGCAAAGAAATTTTTGAAGGTAAGGACAGAGCTTCCGGCGCTGCTAAATGGACGGCTACCCGTGCCGATTTGATTTTTGGCTCCAACTCTGAACTAAGAGCTGTAGCTGAAGTATACGGTAGCACTGACGCACAAGAAAAGTTTGTAAAAGACTTTGCTGCTGCCTGGGCCAAAGTAATGAATCTGGATCGCTTTGATTTAGCATAGAACTTTATACAACCAATATAAAACCGCTCATTACTCGAGCGGTTTTTTTATGCTTTCTATTTTATTTATCACTTAAGCTTTTGCATGTAAATATGCAGATCGGTTATTGATAGCAGAAAACTGGAAACCCGGATACCGATCAAACGTCTTCTTCACATCTTACTCTGTAACTTTTAATTTGTCCTTTCTGGACAATAGGGCCTTTTATTGTATAAGTAGGGCATAAAGAAAATCTGAAAAGGAAAAACCACAGCAATAAAGGCAAACAAAATATTAGTCCACTATTTTTGTAGACTAATATTTTCCTCCTATATTCGCTGCAAATTTTACTACATGCCTCTTTCTTATTGCAAAAATTCTATCCAAAACTCCATGGTTCGATGTTGTTATTCGAAGTAACTGACTTTTTTTGTTTACATAGTCTATAAAATAAGTAGACTATTATTATACTACCTATTCAACTTAAATTGATGAAAAAAATATATATTCTGGCCATTGCCTTATCCCCTTTCCTGGCGATAGCCCAAAACACGCTTACAACCACACTTACCGGACGCGTCATTAATGAACGCAACCAAGCTATTTCCTTTGCAAGTATTGTTATTAAAAATAGTTCTGCAGGAACAACGGCTGATTCTGTCGGCAGATTTGCGCTCGATGTTGTTAATCAGCCCCTTCCTTTTTCTATTGTTATCACAGCTACCGGTTTTCAATCACAGGAAATACGTATCAGAAATAAAGAAGCCAATAACCTGCTGATAGAATTACATTCACTTTTTAAACAGGATACTGTCATTATTACTTCCCGCAGAAGACGAGAAGTATTACAAGATGTACCTATTCCTATCTCCGTAGTAGGGGGCGCCCTGATAGAAGATGCCGGAGCATTTAATGTAAACCGTGTGAAAGAATTTGTCCCCTCACTACAACTTTATACTTCCAACCCACGGAATACAGGAATCAATATAAGAGGCTTAGGTTCTCCGTATGGATTAACCAATGACGGATTGGATCCGGGTGTAGGGTTTTACCTGGATGGCGTTTATATTGCCCGGCCAGCTGCCGCAACCCTCGACTTTATCGATGTAGAGCGTATTGAAGTATTACGCGGTCCACAGGGTACCTTATTTGGAAAAAACACCACTTCCGGCGCTATCAACATCACAACAAGGAAACCTTCTTTTAAACCGGGAGCCCATTTGGAAGTAAGCTATGGTAATTATGGATACATTCAGGCCAAGAGCTCCGTTACCGGCGCTTTAAGTAAAAAGCTGGCAGGTCGCCTTTCTTTCTCCGGCACTCAGCGAGATGGCGTAATAGAAAATATAGCCACCAATAAATCAGTGAACGATATTAACAACCTGGGTGTACGCGGCCAACTCTTATACAATGTTTCTGAAAATACTTCAGTTACGCTGGCAGGTGATTTTTCCTCGCAGCGCCCCGATGGTTATGCGCAGGTTGTTGCAGGTGTTGTACAAACGCAGCGCCCTGCCTACCGACAATTTAACGCTATCATCAATGATTTAAATTATTCGTTGCCAAGTCTGAATGCGTTTGATCGTAAAATTGATCACGATACCCCCTGGAACTCAGATAATGATTTAGGAGGAGTTTCTTTAAATGTTGATATTAAACTCGGTCCCGGTACACTTACTTCCACTACTGCTTGGCGCTATTGGAACTGGGGGCCATCCAATGACAGAGATTTTACCGCACTACCTGTTTTATCAAAATCACAGAACCCCGCCAAACATAAAAACTGGTCGCAGGAAATACGCTATGCGGGTGATTTTTCTTCTCGCCTGAGTGGTGTGGCTGGCTTATTTGTCCTTGGTCAGGAAGTAAACATCGATGGTACGGAAGAATCCGGATCAGCACAATGGCGTTTTTCACAAAGCTCTACCAGCAACCTGTGGCAAACGCCTGGCTTATTTGATGGATACGGTATCAGAACAGATGCGTCGATCAAATCATTAAGCGCCGCTGCTTTTGCCAATATTGATTGGAAAATTACAGAGGCCATACATGTATTACCCGGTATACGTTTTAATTATGATCAAAAAGATGTAAAATATGATCGTACTGCGTATGGAGGATTACAAACCAGTGATCCCGATCTGATTGCACTTAAAAACGGTGTGTATAGAAGCCAATCCTATGTTGCCGATGCTGATGAAAACAATCTTACTTATCAGCTTACAGTTTCTTACAAACCTACTAAACGCCTGAATGCATTTGCTACTTACTCTACCAGCTTCAAACCTGTTGGTGTAAACGTAGCAGGATTACCTACCGTAAATGGGCAACCGGCAACAGACTTGGCCGTTATCAAACCGGAAGATGTAAGGCATTATGAACTCGGCATTAAATCAACACCGTTCAACGACTTTACTTTAAATGTCACCCTACATAATTCTGATATTAAAAATTATCAAACCAATGTACAATCGGCAGAACTGGGTGTAAACCGTGGTTATATTGCCAATGCGGAAAAAGTGAGAGTACGGGGAGTAGAAGTGGATGCAAACCTAAGAGCCAACGATCATTTTTCATTCTATACCGCAGTAGCCTATACTGATGCGAAGTATATAAAATTCCCCAACGCACCACTACCACTGGAAGAAACAGGTGCTGCAAAAGATGGAGTGCAAGTTGCCTTTAAAGACATCTCAGGCGGAGAGCTACCCGGCATTTCAAAATGGGCTGGATCGATTGGGGGAGAATTTGCTACACCCGGCAAATTCTTTGGCCAGATAGGCTCTGTCTATATTGCTTTTGATAGCTACTTCCGCTCTTCGTTTTCTTCTAGCCCGTCTCCTTCACAATACCTGAATGTAGATGGCTATGCCCTATTAAATGGTCGCTTCGGATTTAGAATATCAAAAGGACTGTCGGCAAATGTATGGGGCAGAAATATTCTGAATAAAGATTATCATGAACAGCTTTTACCTGCGGGTGGAAACGCTGGTCATTATGCCTCTGTATTGGGCGATCCCCGTACTTATGGGGTTACTCTTCGCTATTCTTTATAAGCATTGAATACATAAAAGGGCTGCGAGGAATTTTCTTGCAGCCCTTTCTCATTTCTGTCATTCAGTAGAAATGATCCAACCTTTTTTGATGGACACTTTTTTTATTGCCTGCAACAAAAAGCTTCCCAAAAAAATAGCACCTATTATTGCTATCCCAATAAGACCGGGAATTAGCAGTAGAATAATACCAACAATACTAATGGCATTATTTACCTTACTCAATAAAGCTCCCATCCCCACTATTGCCAGCATCGCTATACTTCTAATCGCCAATTTTTTTCTTAGCTTCCGGGAAAGTTTGGTTATACTTTCTATATTCTGTACATCAATCTCTTTGACCGGTTGATCTTTTTTGAATGGGATTAATGCGATTCTTCCTTCATCTACCCTTCTAAGAAAGCCCTTAACAGCTTGTCCATCCTTTAGTTTAATGCGTAAGGACTCGCCCACTTTAAATGTTTTTTTCTTATCGCCCTTTTGTGCTGTTAAAATAAAAACAGAGTTTGTCGCCGGTGGAACCATAACACTTGCCTTCACTTGCAGCATAGCTATAAGTGCTATAAAAATGAGTACCTGTTTTAGCATATAAATCGAATTAGAGAATTGCGGCTGCTATTGTTCTACTTTGAGTTTTATTTCACATCAAACTAAAAGCCAACTACCAAGCCAATACCATTTTCAGTAAAGGCGAACTTCGTATGAATATTACGCGTTGCAACTGTTTCTGAAATATTATATGCATCCACAGCCTTTGATGCATTCTTTTTTGCAGCGATAGAAAGCGGGATACTCACCCCTATTAAACCTGCACCTACAATAGCTAGTTCCCATTTGGGCTTACCTCCCGCAACGGCTGTTCCCAATGGCCAGCCAATTAATACACCCCCTGTAAAACCCATTGCTGAAGATAATACATTGGCCATACGGGCTTTTCTTAAATAAGAATAAGCCTGTGGTACAGGCCGCATTATCTCTTCTGCCTGTCTTAAGGTTATAATCCTTTTTCCATTCTGAATAATTTTAAGCCCAGAAAAGTTTGACATCAATTCTAATGGTTTTATCTCTACTTGTGCGCAAATTGTTGACGATATACTTACTGTCAAAAAGAATAGTAAAACCGATTTCATATTCAATGTTGAGTTTTATTTATGTCCTAATCTACTCTTCCAATGTCACTTTTGCTTTTGTAACTTTTAATTTATAGCCCACTCCAATTTTTATCGCATAGTTCTTCTCCGTATGGCTAATAGGGAAATCATAGCAGACAGGATAATCATATTGTTGTACAATAGCTGCTATAATCGCAAACACATCTTGCCCATAGGGCCGTTCCGTATCTTTCGTATCAGAAAATCCTCCGATGATAAGCCCTGCGAGATTTTTTAATTTTCCGGCACGTTGTAGCTGCCGCATCATCCTGTCTATACTGTATAGTTGCTCACCAATGTCTTCAATAAAAAGAATACGCCCTTTTGTTTTCACTTCCGAATCAGAGCCAATACCATGTGCCAACAAAGTAAGATTACCACCTACAATTTCTCCAATGGCTTCACCTGGCCTATTCAACTCATGTGAATCGCTGTTATATTTCCCCCACTTGCCTTGCAACGCATCGCGCAAGGATTGTACATATCGATTGATATAACCGGCATCATTGAAGGCCGCCGCCATCGGTGCGTGTAAAGTAGAAATATAATAAGTAGCATACACATGCGTATGCAATAAGGTTATATCGCTATACCCAATTATCCATTTGGGCTGTTTTTTAAATTTCTTAAAATCGATCTTATCAATTAAATGCGTCATTCCATAGCCACCTCTTGCACAAAGCACAGCCTGCACTTCATCATCATCCAGCATTTGTTGAAAATCCTGCAAGCGTTCTTCTTCTGTTCCCGAAAAATAAGTTAGCGAATCTCCACCCAGCGTCTTACCTACCTTCACTTTATATCCCCATTCTTCTTCTACTACACGTACACACTCTGCTGCTTTCTCCGCGGCCATATAACCAGATGGACATACTAACCCAATGGTATCGCCTGGTTGTAAATAAGGGGGTGTTTTAATGATACTCATGATATAACTACTTTAATATGCTTTGCAAACTTATACATTTATATCTCCTGCAGTACGACTTGTGTATCGCTTACCTCCAGTCGATGCATGACACCACACTTTAACGCAAAATTTTCTAGCTGATGTCCTACCGGAAAATTAAAACACACAGGATAGTTAAACTCTTTTACTTTTTCCAACACCACTTCCTGTAATGTTTTACCAAACTCTTCTCCCACATCATCTTTCTTTATTTTAAACCCTCCTACAATCAATGCCTTCAGCTTATCCAGTTTTCCAGAACGTTTTAGATTCCAAAACATCCTGTCAATACTATAGATATACTCACCCGTATCTTCTACAAACAGCATTCTGTTATCCGTCTCTATTGCCGAAGCAGAGCCGGCCAGTGATTCCAATGTTTTTAAATTCCCTCCTACCAATACACCTTCCGCTACGCCGTATCTATTGAATAAAGACGGACTGGGAGAATAACTCATTTTTTCTCCACTAAGCGCCTGACCTATGGATAAAATCGTTTGTTGCTGCAGTGGGCTTGCCGTTGCCCATACAGTAGGAAAGCTATTGCACATTTTTGAATGAATAGAAGCAACATGCAACTGGCTGCTAAGATGCGCATGTAAAACAGTAACATCGCTAAATCCAATAATCCATTTAGGCGACGCCTTAAAACTATTCCATTGCAACGCATCAATAATGCGTACAGACCCATATCCTCCTCTGGCACAAAGTATCGCCTTGATTTTTTTATCATCCAGCATAGCCTGCATATCGGCTGCCCGCTCTGCGTCTGTACCCCCAAAGGTATTGTCGCGCTTACCAATTGTATTACCAATATGCACTTTATACCCCCAACTCTCTACCACCTTTATGGCGGGTTGTATATCTTCAATTTTTATATACCCCCCCGGTGAAGTAATACCTATTGTATCTCCTCGTTTCAAATAAGGAGGAACAACAAACTTACCTGCTGTAGCAACCGGTAGCTGTTTTGCAATAGCCGGCAATGCTGCTACTGTTGTAATAAATCCGGCGATAAACTCTTGTCGTTTCATCCGTCTACTTATATTTTTTTAAATGGCCCAATGGAACTTCACATATGCATTTCCTTTGTTTTAAAAACTATCATGCTCAGTTTCATCTGCTAAAAATAAGAATCAGAAAATCGGGTAAAAGAATAATTGAATATATTTAGCTATAAATATATAGGTTATGCGACAACTAATGTGTGCTATGACGATATTCTTCGCTTCCTCGTTGTCTGCGCAGGATATATCGCTTTTTGAGAAGAAAGAATATCAGCATGAAGATGGTAAGGTATTACCCTATCGCATTCTTTATCCGGAAAATTATGACAAGTCCAAAAAATATCCGCTCATACTGGTGCTGCATGGCGCCGGTGAAAGAGGTACTGATAATGAAAGTCAGTTAGTACATGGTAGCAAATTATTTGCCGATGCGGAAAACAGAAAAAAATTCCCTGCCATCGTTGTATTTCCACAATGCCCGCAAACATCCTTTTGGGCAGCCATAAAAGTAGACACTACCCAGCGTCCTTTTGCCATTTCGTTTGATTATAACACAGCACCCAATTGGCCGTTGCTGGCAGCCAATAACCTGGTAAAAGAATTGGCAGCAAAAGAAGCCGTTGACAATAGCCGCATTTATATCAGCGGATTGTCGATGGGCGGCATGGGCACCTTTGAATCGGTTTATCGCAACCCGGGACTTTATGCAGCGGCCTTACCTATTTGCGGTGGTGGTGACGAAAAAAGCTATGCACAGTGGAAGGGCAAAACAGCGTTTTGGGTTTTTCATGGCGATGCAGATCCTGTAGTAAAAGTGAAACTATCGCAGGATATGGTAGCCCAGTTAAAAAAGATAGGCGCTACAGTCACCTATACGGAATATCCCGGTGTAATGCATAATAGCTGGGACAATGCTTTTGCAGAACCTACATACCTAAGCTGGATGATGCAGCAAAAGCTACCTTGATTTTTTTATGTAACCAGCACACGTACTACTATTTAGCTGTTGTTGCCACGCTCGGTTTGTCGTTCGGTTCTCTACTCAGCAATAAGAAGACAGTAAAAAAGATTGTATATGCTTTTTACTTTTAGCTCCGCCCACCTTACCAAAGGAAGGTTTGGGCATTGCTTGGCTTTGCGGTACTTTTGCACATCCTTTTTGTACCCTAGGGCAACAGTTACTGCTGCTCCAGTGTGCGATACAAAGGACAACGAACAACAGCATTACCGAAGTTGATTACTCAAAAAATATGACGCAACCCAAACGATATTTAGTTACCAGCGCTTTACCCTACGCTAATGGATTGAAGCACGTAGGCCACTTAGCCGGAGCCTATATTCCCGCCGATATTTACGTACGCTACCTGCGGGCACAAAAAAGAGATGTAGTATTTGTATGTGGCAGCGATGAGCACGGCACGGCCATTCCTATACAGGCCATGAAGGAAAATACCACACCGCAAGCCATTATTGACAAGTACCATGGGGAAATGAAACAGGATTTTGCCGACTTGCATATCTCCTTTGATATTTACCATCGCACCAGCGAACCATTACATCATGAAACGGCGCAGGAATTCTTTACTTATCTGCACGAACGTGGCGAATTGGAAACAAAAGAAACAGAACAATACTATGACGAGGAAGCGAAAACTTTTCTCGCCGATCGCTTTATAAAAGGCACTTGCCCTAACTGTGGTAGCGACCGCGCCTATGGCGACCAATGTGAAAGCTGCGGCACATCCCTTAGTCCGGATGAATTAAAAAATCCCGTGAGCACACTAAGCGGACAGCCACCGGTAAAGAAAAAAACAACACACTGGTATCTCCCGCTGGGTAAGCATGAAGAGTTTTTGAAACAGTGGATACTCGAAGAACATAAAGACGACTGGCGGGCAACAGTAGTAGGACAATGCAAAAGCTGGATAGAAGGCGGATTGCAAGCAAGGGCTGTTACAAGAGACTTAGACTGGGGAGTCCAAGTACCTTTAGCCGAAGCAGCGGGCAAGGTTCTGTATGTTTGGTTTGATGCGCCTATTGGCTATATAAGTGCTACAAGGCAATGGGCTATCGATCACAAAGATAAAATTGCCGGCGGTGCAGAAGGATGGAAACCCTACTGGTATGATGCTGATACGCAATTGGTGCATTTTATTGGAAAAGATAATATCGTTTTCCATTGCATCATCTTTCCTATTATGCTAAAACTGCATGGTAATATTTTACCTACCAATGTTCCTGCTAATGAATTCCTGAACCTAGAAGGCGACAAAATGAGTACCAGCCGTAACTGGAAACTCGATATGCGGGATTACATCGCTGACTTTGTAAAGAAAGAAAATGGTGGCGGGCAATGTGTGGATATGCTACGTTATTATCTCACACAGATAGCGCCCGAGACCAAGGATAGTGAGTTTATGTGGAAAGGTTTTCAGGATGCGGTGAATAGTGAATTGGTAAATAAATTTGGCAACTTTGTTAATCGCACTTTTGTATTAATGCATAAGCTTTGCAATGGCAAAGTACCTCCTTTTCATAATGAGCTGATAGACGATATAGACAAGCAACTACTCGCTGACATAACTACAACAAAAGAAAAAGTAGAGACCTTACTGGAAGAATATAAGTTTCGCGAAGCCTTGTTTGAAGTCATCATGCTATCAGACAAGGGCAATAAATACATGCAGAAGAAAGAACCGTGGATACTGGCTAAAAAACTCGCAGAGAACCCGGAAGTACAAAAAAACATTGATAACTGTTTGCATGTTTGTCTGCAACTAACAGCCAATCTCGCTATTTTGATCAATCCTTTCTTACCTAATACCGCTGAAAAAATGCTGTATATGATGAAAGTAGTGGACAAGATGCTAGATTGGGAAAATGCAGGAAAAACAAAATTGCTAAGTGTAGGCTATAGCCTGCGTGCACCGGAACTCTTGTTTAGAAAAATCGAAGACACAGAAATAGCAGCGCAAATAGAAAAGCTACAAGCCGGACTTAAAAAAGATGAAACGCCAGCCGCTACTCCAACTGAAAAAATAGCCATTGCTTTGAAACCCACTATTGAATATGATGATTTTGCTAAGCTCGATTTACGGGTAGGCACTATTACTGCGGCCGAGAAAGTTGCCAAAGCGGATAAACTACTCAAGCTGGAGGTAGACCTCGGCTTTGAAAAGAGAACGATTGTTTCCGGCATCGCCTTACATTTTTCTCCAAAGGAAATTATAGGTGTGCAGGTGGTAGTGGTAGCGAACCTGGCTCCCCGTAAAATGCGCGGCATAGAAAGCAACGGTATGATTTTAATGGCAGAGGATGCCGATGGGAAATTGAAATTTATGAACCCTGCCGATGCCACTGCCAACGGCAGTACGGTAAGTTGATAGTACACGACAAAAACTACTAAAGAGAAGGTTTGCAAAATGATGGTATCAGATTTTCCTGCACTCGAAACCAAAAGGGCAAGACTGAGACAAATAACGCAGGCAGATATACATAATATCTATATAGGCCTTTCAAACCCTGAAGTAGTAAAGTATTATGGTGTAAGCTTTGCTACTGTAGAGGCTGCTGAGGAGCAAATGTTATGGTTTAAGGAATTAGAAAAAACCGGAACAGGAATTTGGTGGGCAATCACGTCGAAACAAGATAACCTGTTTTATGGTGCAGCAGGTTTTAATAACGTAAGCGATAAACATAAAAAAGCTGAAATTGGTTTTTGGCTGCTTCCTCAATTCTGGGGGCAAGGATTGATGCAAGAAGTATTTCCTGTAGTTTGTCATTATGGATTTGAAAAACTCAACCTGCATAGAATAGAAGGCTTTGTTGATAGTGAAAACAAAAGCTGTAAAAAAGCCATTGAAAAAATGAACTTTCTATTAGAAGGTACTATGAAAGAATGTGAGATTAAAGAAGGAAAATATTTAAACCTTGATATATATGCAAAGCTAAAAGGTGTTTAAAATTTTCCTTGGGTATTCTCTCTTGTATCGCTCTTATCCACCCACTATTTTTCTATATTCACTGGCAAATACACAAATTATCCTGCTATCTTTCAGACAGAACAATAAAACCGCCTTACCAGAGTTATACCTCTATACCTAGCACTTATTTATGTCTCCAGTAGATACCGTTAGAAGTTATATTCAACTCTTTTGCCTCGAAATGGGTGTTACAGAAGATAGCATTTATAGCCCCAAAACAGGTGCCTGGTATTTTAAAAACGGGTCTTCTACCATAGAACTTTTTTTAACCAATCAAAAAACACTAAGTAAAGAAGGCCGTATTTTTTTAAGAGGAATTGCTGCTTTATGCTCTTTGCCTAACGATATCATGAAGCGGTTTCATCTTTACAAAACTGCGCTGGAGATCAACACCGCTTACCTTGGGTACAAATTAGCACTGGATGAATCGCGAGGATGGCTGACCATTATTGTAGAAAGAGATATTGCCGGCATGAGTTATGAAGAAATGGTGACGCTTATTCACGATCTGGGAACGTGGGCCGATAAATTGGATAGCTTTTTGCAACAAGAGTTTGCGGGAAATTAATCCACTAATACGATTCATTTCCTGAAAAAATACGACGCCGTGTAACAAAAGTCCACAACTGGCGTATATTAACTCTATATCAGAGACTTAGCTAATCTTTTTTTTGTAAATTTCGGCTGTAAATAGTTACTTATTGTCATTCTTAACCCGCATACCTCGCAAATTACTGAAGCTCTTCGCTTGGGTCTTCGGCGTTATTGCGGTGTTATTGATTAGCTTCCATTTCTGGTTTATACACCATGCAGAAGAAGTGCTTTCGCAAATGGTGCGTACACAATCCAATGGCAAAATAGAACTGAAAGTAAAAAAGTTTAAGTTCAACTGGTTTAGCAAAAACATGGAATTAAGAGACGCTGTTTTCTATTCCACCGATTCAAGTACGGCCAACGCCAGTTATCGCTTTGATGTGCTTCAAATGAAAATGCGTATAAAATCCATCTTTCCTATTTTTCTCGAGAAAAAAATACTGATGGATTCCCTTCATCTTATTAGCCCGCATATTAGTGTAACAAAATTAAGAAACAGCCGCTCGGCCAAATCCGATACAGCTCTGTCCATACCGCAGGAAATGGGTCGTATTTATCATTCTATACAAGACGCCCTAAAAGTGCTGAATGTAGATCGCTTTCAAATTGATAAAGGAAAATTTACACTTTCCGACGGAAGAGATGCCTCCAACACACCGCTGCATATATCAGATTTTCATTTTCGCTTAGATAATTTAAAAGTAGATACCTCCGATGCTGATACCGAACAGAAAATTCTTTTCAGTGATAATGTAGTCGTCAAATCAAAGCACCAGGATATATCTTTCCCGGACGGAAGACACAAGCTCAGCTACAAGGATTTTCATATTGATGTAAAAAACAAATTTGCAGAGTTTGACAGTTGCACTGTGTTAGCCACAAAAGGTGATGACGGCAACGCTTTCCGCGTTTTCTTTGATAAGCTGCGCCTGACAAATATTGACTTTGATACATTGTATCATAAAGAAATCATTAAAGCAGATTCTGTGTATTGCTTCAACCCTCATTTCCGGTTGGATGTAGAAGTAAAAAGCAAAACCGGCAACAATAATCCCCCCAAGCTGGATGAACTTATTCAACAACTTACCGGAGATATACAATTAGCTGTTGTTATGGTTGAAAATGCTTCGTTTGACATCAATACTACCCGCGACAGCATTCCCAACTCCTTTACCTCCAGCCATAATACATTTCAACTAGAAGGATTACACATCAATCAACATGCAGAAAGGCCCTTCGTTGTTAAAAAATTGGCTATGGCTATTCGCAATTATGAAAATTTTTTAAAAGACAGTACGTACTCTATACAATTTGATAGCGTACATATCAATGACAACAGGATTAGCCTCAGCAACTTTACGTACAAAGAGTTTTATCCTTCCGGAGATTCTAACCAACTCAACATGCCGCAGTTTGAATTGTACGGATTATCATGGGACAATCTTATTTTTAATCAGGAGCTTTTTGCTATTAAAGCTGTGCTATATGCTCCCCATATACAGTACAATGCAAGATTGAAAAGGAAAAAAAATAGCGAAACCTTCTTTACTACTCTTGCCGGCATTGGCCGTATTGTCAACCTTTCGGAGATGGAAATAAGAAATGGGGATATTACGTTGTACTTAGAAAATAATGCCCGACTTCAACTGGAGGGAACTGATCTATCCATAAAAGCAAGTGAGTTCACCGATGCAACAAAGACAGACGGGCTGGTGAAGGCCGTTAGCCTAGCCCACTTTAAAAAAGGGAAATTCTCCAACGGTACCTTATCTGCACAAATAGAAGAAGCCAGCTTTGATGGAGACAAGCAATCATTCAAAGCAAAAAGTATTCTACTTGTAGATGCCAACACTATTCATATCGCTGCTAAAGACATACAGCTTCGACACCTTTCTTCCGCTCCATCCACACAAACATTTCTGCTAGATGGCTTACAATGGAAAGAAGCCTCGGTTACGCTTACAGCTACTAGCACTGGACAACATAAAAAAAATGGTTTTGTATTAACTAACCTGGAGGGTCATAATACAAAACTGACTATTGCTACACCCGACAAACAGGCAAGCACTCGGATCACAAAGCTTACTGCCAAAGAATTTTCAATTAATGCTGCGAAAAAAATCATAACACAATCTGTTTCGGCCAGCATAGAAGATTTAAAATTTCAAAGTGCTGCCACTACGCTGGCTATTGACAAAATAGACTTTAAGGATGAAACAAATACTTTGTTGAATGGTCTTTTACTTATTCACCAAACGGAGCTGGATACTATTCACGTTACAGTACCCCAGGCAGCAATTGTACCACAACTCAATAACTGGTTGGCTAAAAAATTTCATTTTGGAAAAACCAGTCTCAGTAACCCTTCCATCATTGCTCATCTTGTACAAAAACAAAACTCCAGACCAGATAGTCTTTCACTTCAATTTGAAAGTCTTTCACTTGATCATCCATTTATTCGATTTACTCAGCAACAGGAAGAAGGAAATACTTTCTTTGAGTGGAATGGTGCTAAGAATAATAATCAAATAGCTGCCGCAGGTTTTCATTTCAAAAAAAATAGTTCGCCTAAACTCACAATTGACACACTAACATTTACAGCAGAAGATTTTACCTATACAAATGCGCAGAACAGACAATTTAATGCCGGGGAAGGATGGCTGTCAGCCGACTTACAACAAGTAGAATGGAAAAAAAATGATATTGGTACAGCAGAATGGAAAGGAAAATTAGATCGGCTTGATGCAAAAAAATTCCAACTTAATAATCTTGGCGGGAAAAAAGGAACGGCTCTATTAGAGCAAGGAAGTATTACTCATTTACTCATCAGCTCGGGCCTTTTACTTAAACCCACTGAATTGATTAAACAGAATCCTGCATTTAGCCTGCACCACACTACTCTTAGCTACCAAGATAGCTCAACAACTTATTTTACTAAAAATCTATCCTATCATAATCAGGAGCATCGGCTTTCATTAGACTCTTTTTATTTTAGTCCCAGAGTTGAGCGGCAGCGATTCATGCAACAACGGCAATACCAGGCCGATCACATCGTCGCCAGCACAGGCAAGGTAACAATGGGAAAATTTGATATTACTAAATTGGTAAACGACACTATTATCCATATAGATTCCCTGCATATTTATCGTGGGTCGCTGGCCAATTACCGAGACACGAGATTACCCAGAGAGCCCGGCATAGTACGTCCACTTTTAATTGGAATGTTGAAAAAAATTCCGGTGAAACTATCTGTTGAAAAAGCTTTTTTCGATAGCCTCACCGTCAATTATTCAGAGCTAAATTCCCGCACCAATCAAACAGGGGATATATCCGTAAACAGGCTACAAGCTACTGCCGGACCCCTAAAAAATTTTGGCATCAAACAGAACGATAGCTTAGAAATAAATGCTACTGCTTATTTACAGGATTCTCTATTTACCCGGCTTTATGTACATGAGTCCTACACCGATTCGCTCAATGGTTTTCTACTGAAGGTAGAAATGGGTAGTGCAGATTTGCGTATTTTAAATCCTATACTTCCACCGCTCGCTTCTGCTACTATACGATCAGGGCAATTAGATACACTATCCATGGAGGCAATAGGCAATGAAGATTTTACCGTTGGTGAAATGAAAATGATCTATAAAGATTTTAAAATAAAATTGATACAGAATCCTATTAAAAAAAGAAGTAAGCTATTTCTTGGCCTTGCCAATTTTGTTGTAAATACCCTAGTAAAAAATCAAAACACGAAGCGAAAAGGAACTGTCTTTTTTGAGCGCTGGAAAGATCGCTCTTCCATCAACTATCTGGTAAAAACTACACTCAGTGGCATTACCAGCAGCATTGGCCTACAGAAAAGTAAAAAGGAGGCTCGTAAATTCCGAAAAGAAATAAAAAAATTGGAGTTTTCGCCCGCTTTATAATCCCTACAAAAGCATTTTTCTCTTACCTTCACAGTAAATAGTTGTTTAACTAACTAATTTTTTATTGTCATTATGAAAAGAAATATTAAGAAGGTAGCCGTGCTGGGAAGTGGAGTAATGGGTTCACGTATTGCTTGTCATTTTGCCGGTGCCGGTATCCCGGTCTTATTACTGGATATGGTTCCCAAAGAAGCTCAGGAAAGCACTAAACCTGCCGAAAGAAACAAGCTCGTCAACGATGCATTGACCGCTGCTATAAAAAGCAATCCTTCGCCAGTATATACAAAAGATGTTGTAAAACATATAGCCACGGGCAACTTTGATGACAATATGAAAGATATTGCCGCTTGCGACTGGATCATTGAAGTGGTTGTAGAGCGACTGGATATTAAAAAAATCATTTATGATAAAGTAGAACAGTTTCGCAAGCCTGGAACAATTATCAGTTCCAATACATCCGGCATACCCATTCACCTGATGGCCGAAGGACGTAGCGAAGATTTTAAAAAACATTTTTGTGGTACGCACTTTTTTAACCCACCCCGTTACCTGCG
>CAZPPM010000027.1:23332-31299 GCA_964588445.1 uncultured Citrobacter sp. | reverse complement strand
GCCAGCACCGGCGGGATGAAGACCTGTGGCATCGGTCTTACTCGGCTCCGCAAGCTGGCAAAGGAGATCGGTCGCGACCGCGAGCTTGCGCAGGCGCTCTGGCAGACCGACGTCTACGACGCCAGGGTCATCGCGCTGCTCATCGACGACCCTGCGCGAATCACCCGCGACCAGGCCGAGCGGCAGGTGGAGGAGCTGGGTGGCGGCATGCTGGCGCATGTATTCGCGTCCTGTGATGCGACCCTCGCGAAGACGCCGTTCGTGGTCGAGCTTGCCGACCGGTGGGTCCGGAGTGCCGATCCCGTCCGTCGCGACTGCGGCTACGGCCTGCTCTACGAGGCGTCGAAGTTTTCGGGGAAGAAGGCGCCGAGCGAGGAGTTCTTCCTTGGTCACGTGGCGCGCATCGCGGACACCATCGATGGTGAAGGGGAGAAGGTCCGCCTGGCGATGGGCACCGCGTTGATGGGGATCGGCAAGCGAAGTGCTGTGTTGAACAGGGCGGCTCTCAAGGTCGCGCGGGCTGTGGGCCCGATCGAGTTCACGTCAGTCAGCGGCGAGTGCGAGCCATTCGATGTGGCGAAGCATCTCACTACGGATCGGCTGAAGGAGAAGCTGGGGTTGTGATGCGAACTCTTTCCATCTTCGCAGTCACCGCCCTGATGGCGAGCCCCGTGTCAGTGGGCGCGCAGGGAGGCGTGGAGCCACCGGCGGTACTGCCTTCGATCACGCTGCCGGCCGAACTCGATCGAGTGCTGCGAGACTATGAGACGGCATGGCGTCGCGGAGATGCCGTGGCACTCGCGGAGCTGTTTGCGGTCGATGGCTTCGTGCTGCAGGGCGGCAAGCCGCCAATACGCGGGCGGGCTGCGATCACGGCTGCGTACATGGGACAGGCCGGCGGCCAGCTCCGGTTGCGGGCGCTCGCCGCCGCGACGGCGGATACGACCGGCTACATCGTCGGCGCTTACGGCTACGGGAGCGACTCCACCGATGTCGGCAAGTTCACGCTGACGCTGCGGCGTGACCGCGGTGGCCGATGGCTGATCTTTTCGGATATGGATAATTCGAGCAGGGTGGTGAGGTAGGGGGCGTCCTCTGCTCGGTATCAAACTTACTTTTCTCAGGGTGGAGCAGGGAACGGTACTGTGCCGCCGAATCGATAGTACGCACTGCCTGCGTGCCGCACCTAACCCACGGAGATTAGATGCCCTTCGATCCTCGAACTCTGCAGATCGGGCGACTCTACACCCGGCCCGAGCTGGCGCGGCTTTGGGGATACCGCGGGTTCCAAGCCCTGGCGCGAGGAGTGTTCACCCCGAAGGGTGGCGGCCACGTAGTTCTGTTCGTAACCCGACAGAAGCAGGCGAGTCTCACCCAGTACCACGACTTCATCAACGGTGACCGACTCCACTGGGAAGGAGAGGCAAGCCACCGGAGTGACGACCGCGTAGCCCATGCCCACGAGAACGGGGAGGTGGTTCATCTTTTCTACCGGGATGTCCACCACACCCCATTCAGGTACCACGGACCTTTGGCGATCACGGATTTCCGGTCCCGCGAGAGCGCTCCCAGTCGGTTCGTTTTTAACGTGGTTCATGACATGGGGCCAGCAGACGACCTAGCGGTCCACGAGCTGGAGCTTAGTGACTTGCCAGCGACCGAGCGTATCAGCATCACCAAGGCGCGGGTGGGGCAGGGGGAGTTCCGGGACCAACTCCTAGGCATGTGGCACGGTTGTGCCGTGACCGGAATCGAGGCCGCTGATCTGCTGAGGGCGTCTCACATCCAACCGTGGCGGTTCAGCTCGAACGCTGACCGGCTGAGCCCGTTCAACGGTCTCTTGCTACTGCCGCAATACGACCATCTCTTCGATCGCGGTTACATCACCTTCGCTCCGGACGGAAGATTGCTGGCATCGCCTGCACTCGCATCACTGTCGCCGGAATTGCTCGGTGTCCGAATGGATGCGCGGTTGAGACGCGTAGTGAGAGAATCGCTGCCCTATCTTGAGTTCCATCGTGACGAGGTGTTTCTTCGGCGGGAGCAGTCCGAGGCTTCCCAGTAGTTGGCTCCGGTACCAAGCTCCGCCGAGAAGCCCTCCCGCAGCTACTCGGGAAGGGCATTTGCCCTTTCCTCGCCGTGAATCCCAGCCCCCCCCTTAACACCCCCCGCCTCCCCCCGTCATCCCCTGTGTCAACGGGTCGTACGCCCGCGACCCTTCCTGCCGATCGGGAATCAACCCCGAGGGTATCGGAAGACGTATCAGGGCCAGTGGTCCCCTGCCGGGGTGTTCCCCGGACAGGCAACATTACGAAACGAGGAGCCGACTCCTATGTCGCGCCTGCTGCTGTCGTTTGCGATGATCGCCCTGACTCTGCCCCTTGGGGCACAGTCCGGCCGCATCATATACAACCAGTCCACCCGCCTGGACTTCAACTTCCCCAGCGGCAGCCCGATGGCTGGCATGATGGGCGGCCCCGGTGGCAACCGCATTCCGCGGTCGATCACACGCACCATGATCATGACCTACACCGCCGACGGCGCCCTGTTCGTGGCCGCCCCGCAGGTGGAGGGCTCCGAGGCGGCCGCCATGACCATGCGAGTGCGCGAAGGGATGGCCGGTGGCTCGGCTGGACGCGAAATGGTGGTACTCGGCGGCGCCCCTGGCAGCCCGATGACCGGCGCCATGGCCGCCGGGTTCGCTGCCTTCGCCGGCGGTGGCCGCGGCGGCAGCCAGGACGCCGTAGTCGGCGCCTTCACCGACCTGACCGATGGCAGCTACGTCGAGGTGCGGGAGTTCCTCGGCCGCAACTTCCGGATCCAGTCCGATCCGCCCTCGTACCCCTGGCGTCTGACCGGCGAGCAGGCGGTGTTCCTCGGCTACCCGGTCTTCCAGGCGATAGCAACGCAGGACAGCACCACCCTCGAGGCCTGGTTCACGCCAGATATTCCGGTCTCGGCCGGACCCGCGCAGTACGGCGGACTCCCCGGCATGATCCTGACCCTCGCCGTCGATTCCAATCGGGTGACCTACTCCGCCACGGCGATCGACACGATCTCCCCGGTGGGCAAGGTCTCGGCACCGTCGGACGGCAGCAAGGTGAGCCGGTCCGAGTATGACAAGATCGTCGAAGAGAAGACCGCGGAACTGATGCGGTCGCGTCGCACCACCGGGCGGGGGAACTGATGCGGATCGCAGTTTTCGGGCGGCACCTGGCAGCACTCGCCGGCACTGTCCTGGCCCTCGGTGTTTCGCTCCCGGCCGCAGTCAGCGCCCAGCAGTTCGATGTGCGCGGCGTGGTGGTCGATTCCGCCAATCGACCCCTGGCGACGGTGATGGTGGTCGCACTCACCCGTACCGACTCGGTGATCGCCGCTTTCGCCACTACCGGCAGGAATGGCGACTATACCCTGCGGCGGCTGGCCCCTGGCCAGTACATCCTGCAGACCACGTCCATCGGCTACCGCCCGGTCCGGCGTGACTTCGATGTGACATCGGCCCACGTCGTGGCCGATACGGTGGTGATGGTGCAGGCCCCGGTCAGCCTGGCGGAGCTGGTGGTCAGCGCGGAGCACGTGCCGATCGTCATCAAGCCGGACACCGTGGAATACAACGCGGATGCCTTCAAGACCCGGCCCAACGCCAGCGTCGAGGAACTGCTCAAGCAGTTGCCGGGCGTCACCGTCGAAAGCGATGGTTCCATTTCGGCCCAGGGTCAGTCGGTGCGGCGCGTGCTGGTGGATGGCCGTGAGTTCTTCGGCAACGATCCGACCATCGCCACCCGCAACCTCACTGCCAACGCGGTCGAACGGGTGCAGGTATACGAGAAGAAGTCGGATGCGGCCGAGTTCACCGGCATCGATGACGGTCAGGAATCGATGACCGTCAACCTGGTCCTTCGGCCCAATGCCCGGGTCGGCTACTTCGGCCGCGCCAGTCTCGGTCTCGGTCCGGCGCCTCAGGGCGGGGCAGAGTTCGCCGGTGCCAAGGGCGACGATCCCCGGTACACGGGGTCCCTCAACCTGAACCGGTTCACACCGTCGACTCAGCTCTCGCTGATCTCCAGCCGCAACAACGTCGGCATGGCTGGCTTCTCGATGGGCGCGGTCAGCCTGGTCGGTCGTGGTGGCGGCGGTGGTGGTGGCTTCGGTGGCGGCGGTGGCGGCACCGGATTCAGTGAGACCATGTCGATCGGTCTCAACGGCAGCCGGCAGTTCACCGACAACAGTTGGATCCGCGGCAGCTACTTCCTCGGCACCTCCGACAACCGGCAGCAGTCGGTGACGGATGAGCAGTTGCTGCAGGGAGCCGGCGTGTCCGCGCTGCGCGCCGAGACGTCGTCGCGCAACTCGACCAGCCTGTCGCATCGCCTCAACCTGAATGCGCAGCATGCGTTCGATCCATGGACGCAGCTCCGGTTCCGGGGCAACCTGAACGTTGGCTCGAATGATTCCCGGAACGCCACGGATCAGGAGACGCAGACGTCGGCGGGCGCGTTCCAGAACCGCGCAGTCTCGCTGGTCAACACCGAGTCCGACAACTTCAACGGCGATGGCCGGTTCACCTTCAACCGCCGGTTCAACCAGGCCGGTCGGTCTCTGGTGGCCGAGGCGTGGGCGGACATCAGCGACCCGGATCAGGTTTCGCGGCTGCAGTCCACCACGGACTTCGCCAGTGCCGGCGGCATCATCACCCGTGAGGTGCTGCAGTGGCAGCGCCGCACCAGCCGCACCCTGACCGCCGGACAGCGGCTGGGCTTCACCAATCCGCTGGGCGCTGGAGCGGTGCTCGAACTGTTCGGGCAGCACCGCGCCGTCTCGGAGGACCAGGACTACGACGTCTCCGACATCGTGGGCAACAGCGAGGTACCCAATACCGAGCTGAGCCGCGCGTTCGAGCGGACCTATGGCTACCTCAATGCCGGAACCCGGTTGAGCCGCAACACCGAATCGCTGCGGTGGGTCCTCGGCCTGGAGGTCCAGAACTCGGATCTCGAGGGCGTCATCCTCAATCGCAACGAGTCGATCTCCAACGGCTTCACCCACGTCCTCCCCTCGGCGAACGCGCGCTACCAGTTCGGCGGCGGCGCCACCGCGTCGGTCAACTACCAGACCTCGACCCGGGATCCGTCGCTCACCGAGCTGCAGCCGTTCACCGACAACACCGACCCGCTGCGGACCTACATCGGCAACCCCGATCTGACGCCGCAGTACCAGCACAACGTGCGGGCCGACTACCGCCGGTTCGACCAGTACTCGTTCCAGAGCATCTCGTTCTACGCCAACGTCGGCTACGATCGCAACAAGATTGTGCAGGAGCGTCAGGTGAGCGAGCAGGGCGTGCAGACCGTGCGCCCGGTCAATCTGGGCGACGGCTGGAACACCAGCCTCGGCGGCAGCTATGGCACGCCGATCCGGGCGCTCGGTATCCAGGCCGACCTGGACTACAGCTACACGCGGTCGACCGGCTCGGAACTGGTGAACCTGGTCGAGAATACCAACAACACCGCGCGCCACGGCGTCGGGCTCCGGCTGCAGAACCGCTGGAAGGATGTGTTCGACGTGAGCCTCGGCGGCCGCTGGGACTTCACCTCCGTGCGCTACTCGATCAACTCGTCGCTGGATCAGGACTACGTCAACAGCACCTACACCGGCGACGGCACCTGGTACCCGTTCTCGGCGTGGTCGGTGAACGTGAACGGCAACTACATCGTCTACGATCAGAACCTGTTCGGTCCCCGGGACAACGTCTTCATGCTCGGCGCATCGGCAGGACGCCAGTTCATGAACAACCGGGCAGAGCTGCGGATCTCGGGCTACGACCTGCTGGACCAGAACTCCGGCGTGTCGATCTCCAGCACCAGCAGCTACATCCGTGAACAGCGCTCGGCCACACTGGGCCGTCGCGTGGTGGTGCAGTTCTCCTACCAGCTCGGCTCCAACCTCTCGGCAGGCGGGGGCGGTGGACGCATGGGTGGCGGGGGCGGTGCCGCCCGGGGCGGCCGCTGAACTGGCCCTGATGCATGGTTGATATTCGCAGGGGCGACCGACCGGTCGCCCCTGTGTTTTTTTGCCTGCGGCTGAAGCCGCGGCTCGGCAAAAGCGCCCGCTGGAGCGGCCAGTGCAAAGGTGCCTGGAGGCTAGTAGATGTCCCCTGATTCCTGCCGCGTGCTGCGAGGCGCAAGTCCGTTGTAGTCAGGCAACGGCAGGTTGTAGGGATGTTTCACGACCAGCCCTCGCTCGTTCATCTCCTGAAGAAACCGGCGCAGCTCATCAAATCCTGGCCGGGGGACCCAGCCGGTGGCGGATGGCTCGACTGCCAGCTTCTCGATCTCGTCGGCGATGTTCATGGCCAGCTCCATCAGAAGTAGTTGCGGCTGTGAAGGAACGCCCGGTAGCCCTGTCTTCCAATGTAGTCGAGGAGCAGGTCGTTGTATGAGCGTACCATGATTCTCAGCGCGTGGTCGGTGGAGTAGTCATCGATCCTGAGACGCAGCTCCTCCCGAAGTGTCCGCACTCCGATCATGCGGCCATGCGAGTGCCAGAGCTTGTTGTCGCCGAGCTGGCGGGCGATCTCCTCCGCCCGCTGTGCTTTCTCCTCGGGGGTGACTGGTTCACCGAGCTTGGCAATGCTGCTCTGGTGGGTATCCCAATCCTTGAACTTGTACTCGACCAGCCAGCGCTTCAGGAGAGTGACGGTGAGGTCGCGCGCCTGCTCGTACCGGCTCAGCAGAGCCAGGTCGATACCTTGCAGGATCAGGAACTCGGCGTTGGTGAGCGTGTTCAGGCGAGCCTTCTCCAGCAGCTGCTCGACTTTGTCCAGGTACCCCAGCGCTGGCACCCAATCCTTGCCGTTGTGGACCTGTGGGTCGATCGGACCCAGTGACGATGAATAATCCATGAATATCCGGTCGCCCGACATGCAGAGGATCGTTCCGGCCGACATCGCCTGATCCGGTACCACGAAGGAAACCCTGGCGTAGTGGAAGCGGATGATCTCGACCAGCTTCTCGATGAAATCGCGAACCGCCTTGATGCCCAACGGGTGGATCTCTCCGAAATAGAAGGCCACGTCAGCGCCGAAATGGGTCTCCAGTTTTCCGAGATGCTCCCCCAGCGCCGCCTTGACTGCCTCGTCCTGATGCCGCATCACCTTGCCTCGCTTGTTTCGAGTATGAGGTTGCCGACTTCGCAATCGCACCAGGATTGCAGCGGGAGATGAGTGCACCATCATCTTGCTCTCGCGTACCAGGAACATGTTAGCGCGAGACCTGTTCGCGCAGGGGCGACCGACCGGTCGCCCCTGTGTTCTTTTGCGCGTTGTCCCTGCTGCCCTTGTGCGGCCTACGCCAATGGCGTAGGTTGCGGCATGCGCTTCGTCGAGACGCCTGTATTCACCACTTCGGTGAGAGCACTTCTCGATGACGACGAGTACCGGGCGATGCAGTCGGCGCTCCTGCTCAGACCGGAGCAGGGCGCAATCATTCCGGGGTCCGGTGGGATTCGCAAGCTCCGGTGGACCGGAAATGGACGCGGCAAGCGCGGTGGCATCCGGGTCATCTACTTCTGGATCGTGGATGAGAGCGTGATCTACATGTTGTACGCATACGCCAAGAACTTGGCGTCTGACCTGACGCCATCTCAGATCCGGATGGTGCGGAAACTGGTTGAGGAGGAGTTCCAATGAAGACCGCAGATTTCGACAGGCTGGTGTCGAGCATCAAGCAGGCTGGTCGGATCCGGCGCGGAGAGCAGAAGTCCAGCCGCGTGACGACGATGGAAGCGGCGGACGTACGCCGGATCAGGGATGGCCTTGGAGTAACTCAGGAGGACTTCGCCTTGATGATCGGCGTCAGCGTGGCGACGCTGCGCAACTGGGAGCAGGGCAGGAGGACCCCTGAGGGCCCAGCCCAGGCGCTGCTGCGGGTAGCAGCAGCCAATCCCGGTGCGGTTATCGCAGCTCTTCG
>CAZPPM010000027.1:5076-23232 GCA_964588445.1 uncultured Citrobacter sp. | reverse complement strand
TCCGCCAGGAACGACGCCGGTACATGCACGAACCTCGCGTTGCCCCCCACCACGTCGCGCGCGCCGGTCAGCATCTCACCCACCGTGAACCGTGTCGCCGGTCCCGTGGCGTTGAACACCCCAACGGTCCGCTGTTCGGCGCAGCGGATGCTCCACTCGCCCAGGTCTCGGGCATCGATGAACTGGACGGGATCGTCGGCCGGAGGAGCGAGCACGTCACCACCGCGGGCGATCCTCACCGGCCAGTACGAGTACCGGTCGGACGCATCTCCCGCGCCGACTATCAGTCCGGGACGGATGATCGTCGTCGCGCCGGGGAAGGCGCGCTGCGCTTCCTGCTCCGACAGCGCCTTGAGTGGGCCGTAGTTGCGCATCATCCCCTGCTGGTCCTCGACGTCCGGAGTGTCGGTGGTCGCGAGTGCGGCACTTTCGTCCGCTCCCGGCACATTGTTGGTGGCATAGACGGAGATCGTAGAGATGAAGACGTACTGCTTCACCCGGCCGCGGAGCGCGGAGGCGGCTTCCCGCACCCAGCGGGGGCGGGTGGTCGGATTGTCGATCACGACATCCCACTCGCCTTCGCGCAGCGAATCGTAGTTGCCGGGATTGGGAGCGCGATCGCCGATCCGCTCCTCGATGTTGGGCAGGCCGCGAAAGATTCCGGCGTTGGTACGGCCACGATTGAACAGGGTCACATGGTGACCACGTTCGACGGCATAGCGCACCTGATTGGGGCCGATGAAGCCGGTGCCGCCGAGTATCAGGATGCGGAGTGCGCGCGGTGGAGGAGGTGCAGCGTTCCAGCCGGTGACGGTTCCGAAGAGATTGGCGCGGGGCAGCAGCAGGCCGGTAGCGGCAGCGGCAATCAGGTTGCGACGCGAGACGGACATCTCGACTCCGGAGAAACGGTGTGATGGCGAGCAGCGGCAACCCGCTGGCCCCCTTGCCATACCGTACGACCGATTGACGGGAAGGGTTCATACCGTCGTTGATATCTGCACCCCGTCATCCCGAGCGGAGTGGCCTGCAGGGCCACGCAGTCGAGGGATCCGCTTTCCGGCGATGAACCGACAAGCGGATTCCTCCACTTCGGACCGGCTTCTCCGGTCCTCCGGTCGGAATGACGGTTCGCTGTTCGCTTCAGTCCGGGACTATCTTGCCAGCATGGCTGGTCGTGTAGTTGGAGTCGGGGTGGTGACGCCCCGACTCCGTCGCGGAGGGAAGCGCAGGTGAACGTGCTCCGCCGGATGCTCGGTGCGGTCCGGTTCCGTCAGGACGCGGAATCCATCGACCTCCTCGGCGGGCCGATTCAGGGCGAACTGCTCGGAGTCGAGCATCTTGCCGAACGGGCGCGGGCCCTGGCACGTGAACAGGTCGTCCTGCCTCCCGACCCGCTGCGATACCGTGCCCGCCTCCTCGAACGCCTGGACAGCACCCGCCACATCCTCGACCGGGCATACGTCCGCATCGCCCGTGATTCCGGGGCGGGGCGTGAGACTGATCCCTCCGGCGAGTGGCTCCTCGACAACTACCACGTCCTGCAGGAACACATCCAGGACGTACGCGCATCTCTCCCCCGCGGCTACTATCGCGAACTGCCCGAGTTGGCCGACGGCATCCTGGCAGGGTACCCTCGTGTGTACGAGGTTGCGATCGCGCTGATCTCCCACTCGGAAGGGCGGATCGATCTCGACAACGTCGATCTGTTCGTGGATGCCTTCCAGGAGATCGAGCCGCTGCTGATCGGCGAGCTGTGGGCGGTTCCTGCGATGCTCCGGCTGGCGCTGATCGAGAGCATCAGGCGGATGGCGCTGCGGACCGTGCGCCGCCTGGACGAACTCGCCGAAGCGGACCGATGGGCCGACCGGGTCCAGGAAGACACCGGTGGAGGCCGACAGGGCACCGCCGGTGCACTGCGCGACCTGCTCCGCGACCCTGCTCGACTGACACCCACTTTCATATCCCGGGTGCTGGCCCAGCTCCGAAGTTCGACCGGTGCCTCGCCATCGCTGCTCTTCATGGAGCGATGGCTGCATGCGGAGGGGCTGCCACCCGAGGATGCCGCGGCCCAGGCGACGCAGCGGGTGGCGCATACCCAGCTCACGATGGCCAACAGTATCACCTCGCTGCGGGCAATCGGCCGACGCGACTGGCGCGGGTTCGTCGAGAAGCAGAGCCTGATCGAGGCGATTCTGCTCCGGGATCCTGCCGGCGCCTACGGCTCGATGACGTTCGCGACGAGGGACCGCTATCGGCACGTGGTGGAGCGGATTGCGCGGCGGAGCAGTCGGTCCGAGCAGGAGGTGGCCGAACTGGCGATCGGGCTCGCCCGGGCTGCGGAGAATGACCCCACCATGGAGCAGCGCCGACATCATGTGGGCTGCTACCTGATTGCGGAGGGACTTCCCGAGCTGGAGGCCGTGGCGGGTGCGTCGGTCCCCTTGGGCGAACGCCTGACGCGGGCGATCCGCAATCATCCGGACCTGGTGCTGGTCGGTGGACTGACAGTGCTGACCTTGATGGCGCTCGGCGCGGCGAATCTGCTGGCCGGGATCTCCGTCGTGCGGATCGCCTGGCCGGTGATCCTGATTTTCACCTTCTTCCCCGCGTGGGACATCGGCATCAGCGTAGTCAACCAGCTCGTGACGGCGATACTGCCGCCGCGGGTGCTGCCGAGCCTCGACCTGCGGGATGACGGTGTCCCGGAGGAAATGCGGACGGTGGTGGTCGTGCCGACGCTGTTTGCCAGCGAAGATGATGTCGCAGACGCCCTCGATCACCTGGAGGTGTGCCATCTCGCCAACCGGGGTGGAGCGATCCAGTTCGCGATCCTGAGCGATTTCACCGATGCCCAGGCCGAGGTGATGCCCGGCGACGCCGCGATCCTGGCTGCTGCTGCGGCAGGCATCCGCGCGCTCAACGATCGTCATGCGACCGATGGCCGCGATTTCTTCCACCTGCTGCATCGCCCCCGGCGCTGGAATCCCGGTCAGGGAAAGTGGATGGGCTGGGAGCGCAAGCGCGGCAAGCTCAGCGATTTCAATCGTCTGCTTCGCAGCGGATCCGGCGATGCGTTCCTCTTCGTCAGTGGTGGTGCTGCGTCGCTGCGGGGCGCCCGCTACGTGATCACCCTCGACGCCGATACGGTTCTGCCGCAGGGTACCGCAGCGGAGTTGATCGGCACCATCGCGCATCCGCTGCATCGCGCGGTGTACGATGCCGAGCGAGGGAGAGTGGTGGCTGGCTACGGCATCCTGCAGCCACGGGTCGGTGTCTCGTTGCTGAGCGCTCACCGGTCGCGGTTTGCCCGGATCCTGGCCGGTCAGCCAGGCGTCGATCCCTACACCACGGCCGTATCGGATGTCTACCAGGATCTCTACGCCGAGGGGAGCTTCACCGGCAAGGGGATCTATGACGTCGATGCGTTCATGCTGGCCACCCGGGGGCGCTTCCCGGAGAACACGCTGCTTTCGCATGACCTGATCGAGGGCAGCTATGTCCGGGCGGCTCTTGCTACCGGCATCATCGTGTATGACGACATTCCGGCCGGCTACGTGGCGCATGCCAGGCGGAAGCACCGCTGGATCCGCGGTGACTGGCAACTGCTGCCGTGGCTGGGGCCGAACGTTCCCGGACCTGATGGACCGGAACCGAACCGTCTGTCGCTGCTGTCGCGCTGGAAGATTCTGGACAACATGCGTCGCAGCACGGTCGAGGTCGCGCAACTGGCGCTGATCATCGCCGGCTGGAGTGTTCTGGCCGGTTCACCGATCCGCTGGACCCTGCTTGCACTCGGCGCCATCTCATCACCCTGGCTGATCTCATTGCTGCTGGCGGCAGTGCGACCTCCGGCCGATCGCTCATGGCGGGCCTACTACGGCGCGGTACTGCGGGATGCCATGAATGGAGCGGAACAGTTCGGTCTGGCTGTCGCGTTTCTGCCGCATCAGGTATGGCTGTCGCTCGACGCGATCGGACGCACGCTGGTCCGGCTGTTCATCACCCGGCGACATCTGCTGGAGTGGACACCTGCAGCGGAGACAGAACGGCGGGTGAGCGGCACCGTCGGCGAACACTGGCGGGTCATGGGACCGGCAGTGCTGGCGATGGTCCTGGTCAGTGCACTGGTGACCGGTGGAGTGGCGTTGCGGGTGGCCTCTGGCAATCAGGCTGCCCGGGATCTCTGGCTGCTGCTGGGAGCAGTCGTGCCGCTCACGCTGCTGTGGATCAGCTCGCCATGGCTCGCGACCAGGCTGGGTGCCAGGAGCAGGGCCGCGGAGCCGCTGGACGGCGATCTCACTGCTGCGGCGCGACGCTACGCCGGTGACCACTGGCGCTGGTTCGATCACCATGTCACGGCGGAAACACATTGGCTTGCGCCCGACAATGTCCAGTTCGATCCGGTTGAAGTCACCGCAATGCGTACCTCGCCCACCAACATCGGCCTGCAGCTCCTTGCGACGATGAGCGCGCATGACCTCGGCATCCTGACCAGCGCCGAACTGGCGGAGCGGCTGGCGCGCAGCTTCGATACCATCGAGCGGCTGCGGACCTTTCGAGGCCATCTCCATAACTGGTACGCGCTCGACGACCTGCGCGTGCTGGAGCCGGCCTACGTATCGACCGTGGACAGCGGCAACCTGGCAGGACACCTCCTGGCACTGCGACAGGGATGTCTCGATCTGGCCGAGAACTCCAGTGCCGGGGCAGAAGACCTTGCGGAGCGTTTCCGGGATATCGCAGATCGGGCGGATCGTCTGGTGAGGAGGATGGATTTCCGGTTCCTGTTCGACGAGTCCAACCGGCTGCTGTCGATCGGCTTCCATCCCGACACCCATACCCTGGATGCCGGCTGCTATGACCTCCTGGCATCCGAGGCCCGGCTGGCGTCGTTCGTGGCCATCGCCAAGGGTGATCTCCCGCCGGCAGCGTGGTTCCGGATGGGGCGGCGGCTGATCCGCGCCGAAGGTGTGCCGATGATGGTGTCGTGGAGTGGCAGCATGTTCGAGTATCTGATGCCGCTGCTGGTGATGCGGTCGTTCCCCGGCACTCTTCTCGATCAGAGCGATCGCGGTGCAGTCAGGGCACAGATCGCCTACGGCGACCGCCATGTGGTGCCGTGGGGAGTGAGTGAGAGCGCCTACAATCTCCGCGACAAGCACCTGACCTATCAGTATCGGGCATTCGGCATACCCGAGCTGGCGCTCAAACGTGGTCTGGCGCGAGAACTGGTGGTGGCGCCGTACGCGTCGGCGCTGGCTGCGATGCTCGAACCTGCTGCCGCGATCCGGAACCTGATGACGCTGGAGCAGTGGGGAGCACTCGGCCACTACGGATTCTGGGACGCGCTCGACTTCACCCGGCCCGTTCCCGGCGCGCGAGTCGCGATGGTGCGCACCGTGATGGCGCATCATGCCGGGATGACGATCGTGGCGCTCGCGAACGTGCTGAAGAACAACGTCTGGCAGCGACGATTTCATTCCGATGCGATGGTACGTGCCAACGAGCTGCTGCTCCAGGAAAGAGTGCCTAGACGCATCCTGGTCCAGGAGGCTCCGGGAGTTCCGGAAGAAGAGCAGCAGCGGACGATGCCCTCCGACCCGCCGGTGACGCGGCGGATCACCTCCCTCGATGCGCCGGAGCCGCGGGTGGCTCTGCTCGGTGATCTCCCGTACACGGTGATGGTCACCGACGCGGGATCCGGCGTGAGCCGCTACGATCGACTCGCCGTTACCCGATGGCGGCCCGACGGGACCACCGACTCAGCAGGCCAGTTCTGCTATGTCCGCGATGTCACGAAGGGACTCACCTGGTCAGCGGGATACCAGCCGACCGGAGTGCAGGCTGACAGCTATCTGGTGGAGTTCGCAGCGGATCGGGCGACGATCGAACGAATGGACCGGCACATCGAGACCCGCACGGAGATCGTGGTCGTTCCCGCAGATGCCGCCGAGCTGCGGCGGGTCACGCTCACCAACCACGACCGCGAGCCGCACGAGATCGAGCTGACCAGCTATGCCGAAGTGGTGATGGGGCCGGCCGATGCGGATGCCGTGCATCCGGCGTTTGCCAATCTGTTCGTCGAGACCGAGTGGCACGAGTGGTGTTCAGCGATCACCGCCCGGCGGCGTCCCCGGCAGCAGGGGGAAAGTGCCCCTTGGTGCGTCCACCTCGTCGATGCCGGTCCGAATCGGGTGGGCCCGGTGAGCTGCGAAACCGACCGCTCCCGATTCATCGGTCGAGGCCGGACCACCCGGCAGCCGGCTGCCCTCGATCGCGAAGGTCCCCTGTCGGGAACCACCGGAGCAGTGCTCGATCCCATCGTCGCGATCCGGACGCGGGTCCGGGTGCGGCCCGGTGAATCGGTGTCCGTCTCGTTCACCACTCTGGTGGCACCCACCAGGGAGCAGGCTTTCGACCTGGCCGACCGGTACCACGATCCCCATGCGGCGCAGCGAGCACATGACCTCGCGTGGATGGCGACCCAGATCGAACTGCGCGAGACTGGGCTCGACGGTGCGCGACTCGCCGCGATCCAGGATCTGGCTGGGCGACTGCTGTACGGGCGCGCCTCGGTGGAGGTATCGGGTAGCAACCGCGGCGGGCAGGCGCGACTGTGGAACCAGGGCATCTCCGGTGACCTCCCGATCCTGCTCGCGACGATCAAGGGGGCGGAGGGGCTGGCCACGCTGGAAGAGCTGTTCGTTGCCCATCGTCATCTCCGTCGCCGCGGACTCGATTTCGATCTGGTGGTCGTGGTGGCCGAACCGCATGACTACCTGCAGCAGTTGCGGGATGCGATCATTGACAGAATGGTTGCCGCCAGCGATGCAGCTCTGGTTGATCAGCCGGGCGGAGTCTTCATCCGGCGCCGCGATGGATTCGAGCCCGGCGATTATCTGATGCTGGCCGCAACTGCGGCAATCCAGATCGACTGTGATGGCCGACCGCTTACCCGGATCATCTCTGCTGCCGTGCCTCGCCCGGGGGAGGAGCCACCACCTGTCGTTGCCAGCAGTCGGGGACAGCGTGGTCAGTCGCTGTCGCAGCAGGAGCGCAGTGACCCGACCAGCAACGGGTTCGGTGGTCTCGATGGTGAGGGCAACTATCTCATCCGGGTGTCAGGCAATCACGTGCCGCCCGCGCCCTGGGTCAACGTGATCTCGAACCCCCTTGGCGGTTTCATCGTCAGCGAGCGGGGCGCGGGCTGCACCTGGGCTGGGAGTTCCTACTTCTACCGGATAACTCCCTGGCACAACGATCCCGTGACCGATCCGGTCTGTGATGCGCTATACATCAGTGACCGTGACACCGGAGATCTCTGGAGTGCGACTCCCGCGCCGGTGGAGGATGCAGGAGTATACGGTGTCTGTCATGCACCTGGTCGCTCGACCTTTGCGCATCATCACGATGGCATTGCGACCGATCTGACAGTCGGCGTACCGGTGGACGCGGCGGTGAAGCTCTCGCTGCTCCGGCTCACCAACCGCAGTGACCGGCCACGCACACTCACCCTCACGGCGTACGCCGAGTGGACCCTCGGGGTGCGTCGCGAAGTCACCACACCTCATGTCCGGACCTGGTTCGAACCGGAACTCGGTGCCGTCCTGGCGCAGAACCGTTTCGATGCCGGATTCGCCGACAAGGTGGCCTTCATCTCGATGACCGAGAAGGCAACCTCCCACACTGGTGACCGTCGCGGCTTCATCGGCAGGCATGGCGACCTGTCAGATCCTGCCGCTCTTCGGAGTGACAGGCTCGACAACGTTGCCGGTTCCGGACTCGACCCCTGCGGTGCCATCCAGTGCACCATCGTGCTGGAGCCTGGCGAGAGCCGCGAGGTGGCGGTGCTGCTCGGCGCAGCCGATGGCGAAGCAGAGGTAGCCGGACTGATCTCGCGGCTCGGTTCTACGGTGGCCGTGCGCGGGGCGGTGGATGTAGCAGTACAGGGATGGCAGGATCGGCTGAGCACGATAGCCGTGCATACTCCTGACCCCGATTTCGACGTGATGATCAACCGCTGGACTCTGTACCAGGCTCTGTCCAGTAGGATGTGGACTCGTGCGGGATTGTATCAGAGCAGTGGCGCCTACGGATTCCGCGATCAGCTCCAGGACGTAATGGCATTCGTTCACGCCGAGCCTGGTATTGCGCGGGAGCATCTGCTGAGGGCGGCATCCCGGCAGTTCGTGGAGGGAGATGTGCAGCACTGGTGGCATCCACTCAGCGGACGGGGAGTGAGGACCCGGTTTTCCGATGACCTCGCCTGGTTGCCGTTCGTGGTCGATCACTACGTCAGGACGTCGGGCGACACGGCGGTACTCGACGAAGTGGTGCCATTCATCGCCATGCGCGAGCTGCTGCCTCACGAGCACGAGCTCTATGACCAGCCGCATCAGTCCGGCGAGAGTGCGACCCTGTATGAACATTGCCTGCGCGCGCTGAGACGTGCGTGCACCAGCGGCGTCCACGGACTGCCACTGATAGGCAGTGGCGACTGGAACGACGGTTTTTCCAGAGTGGGAGTCGACGGGAGGGGCGAGAGCGTCTGGCTGGCGTGGTTCCTGATTGCATGCTGCAGCCGGTTTGCGGTGCAGGCTGAGCGGCGTGGCGATGATCGGTCCGCCGCAGAACTGCGCAGCCTGGCGGATGGCTATGCCGAAGCGGTCGAGCTGCATGGCTGGGATGGATCGTGGTATCGGCGGGCGTGGTTCGATGACGGCACGCCGCTGGGTACGGCCGCTGCCACGGAGTGCCGGATCGACTCGATCGCCCAGAGCTGGAGCGTGATCTCCGGTGCGGGTAGCAGGGAACGCCAGGAGACCGCGATGGAGTCACTCCACGAGCATCTGGTCGACAGCGAGCATCGTCTGATCGCGCTGCTCGCTCCGCCGTTCGACGATGGCGATCTTGAGCCAGGCTACATCAAGGGTTACCTCCCTGGAGTGAGGGAGAACGGGGCCCAGTACACCCACGCGGCACTCTGGGCGGTTCAGGCCATGGCCATGATGGGCGACAGCGAACGGGCCTGGGAGATGTACCGGATGATCAATCCGCTCAGCCACTCGAAGACATCCGAGGATGTCGCAACCTATCAGGTGGAACCGTATGTGATCGCGGCCGACGTCTATACTGCGAAGGGCCAGGCAGGGCGCGGTGGCTGGACCTGGTATACCGGATCGGCGAGCTGGATGTACCGGATCGGACTTGAATCGCTGCTCGGCTTCACCAGGGAAGGCGACCGCCTCACCATCCGGCCCTGTGTCCCCGAGTCCTGGCCTTCGTATCGGATCGAGTATCGCCATGGTGGCAGCAGATACGCGATCACGGTCCGATCACCGGCCGCTGTCCGGAGAATGGGCGGTCGGGTGACGATCGATGGAGTGGCTCAGGACGAGGCCGTCATCCCGCTGCTGGACGACGGCCGGTCGCATGAGGTGGTGATAGCGCCGCTAGCGCCCGAAGACTGACTTGTATACCCGGAAGTAGACCCGCGAGGTAAGTAGCAGCGGCACTATCCCTGAGCCGCTGGCCACGGTCCGCTCAACCATCAGTCCCGCTTCCACCGGCATCCGTCCGCCGCCATCGCGGTGATTGCCGTCATGCGAGTAGGCGAGTCCCAGGCCGACCGTAGTTGCATCGGCGCCGGTACCTTGCCCGATGCGGGTAGGATCACCGCCGGTCCACCACTCCGGCAGCGAAGCCTGAGTAGTCCAGCTCTGATCGCCGCGCCGCCAGTGGGTGGCTCTGCCGGTGAGCGCCAGTCGATCGACGATCCGCCAGAACGGCTGTACCGAGAGAGAGAAGGCACTCCCCTCCCGCAGGCGCATGGGCAGTTCTCGTGAGACCGGCAGCAGGTATTCGTCCCGGTCGCCGACCCGGACCGTTCTGGTGCCGGCGAACGACTGCTCGTAGCGGGCTTCGCCCCGTACCGCGATCCGCCCAGTGCTCAGCTCTGCCAGGATGCTGCCGGAGGCGCTGCGGAGCGCAGTACCGGTGCCCTGATCGCGCAGGCCATCGGCGGGAGCAGTACCGGTCGGCAGGCGCGTCGCCACGGTACCCCAGAGCGTGAGCGAGCGGCTCGCGGCAGACTGCTGGTACAGTCTCACTGTTGCACCGAGTGAGATGTCGCCCAGGCCCACCAGCGGCGGGTCGTCGAACGGGCGCAGGTTGAACGACGACTCCTCGAAGAGCAGCGAGTTGAACTGTCCCTGATTGAGTGGTGAGGTGGGGAGGGTCGGCATCGAGGTGAAACCGGGGATGCCGAGCTGGTCGCCGAAGGTAGTCTGCAGCTCGGTAACCAGGTCGAGGATCGCAGCCCCTTCCGGTGATCCCGCGAGCGGCAGTACCGGCGGCATTCCCGGACCATCCGACAGCAACGCGCCCAGCGAATTGCGGAGCCCGGGAGCGCTGGCCGCGGTTGCCTGCGCCAGTTGCAGCAGGGCAGGATCGTGCTGGTACTCACCGGCGGCGATGGCATTGTCGAGCGAGGTGAGTGCCGCGTCGAACTGTGTCAGGAAGCTGGCCGAACCTGCGCCCAGCAGGACCGGATTGATCCCGACGGTGGCGTCGGTCGGATCGTGAGTGAGCTTGAACTGAGAGCGCACCGAGACGATCGGAATGTCTGCCCAGAGCGAGGCCCAGGGCTTGATTCCCAGCGCCAGTCCGATCGTTCCGACACCGCGTTGGAATTCTCCGATGGTGACCAGGCTGCCCATCGATCCACCGACATCGTTGCCGATGATCGGCCGGAGCCGGGAAGCGAGATCGGCCATGACAGGGAAGGTCGACGGTGTCATCGCCGCGATCGACAGTGGCGAGCCGAGTTCACGCCGGGCACCATCGACCATTTCTTCGCTGGCGGGAGTGAAGTCTCCGCGCAGCTCGATCTTCAGCGTGCCGGTTGGCGGAATCACGATCGGAGCCTGAGCAGCGGCACTGCCAGCGGTCGCGGCGATCAGCAGGAGCAGGTGACAGGATCTTCTCATCGGGACGAAAACTAGCAGCGATTATCCGTCGTTGCCGTTGGGGGATGTATTATCAGGCGCGGCCCGGGTGGCGGAATGGCAGACGCAGAGGTCTTAAAAACCTCGGAGGGAAACCTCGTGTGGGTTCGATCCCCGCCCCGGGCATGACCGTTACAGTCGACGGGAGTTGCATTGACCAACGAATTGCGCCGGTACCCGGCGATCATCGCCACCGCAGTCGCCCTCTTCATCCTGGCGGTTATGCTGGTGAAATCCCGCAGCGAGAATCGTGCGGTGGAGCGGAACCGCCAGGAGCTGGTCCGGCTGCTGGAACGGCTCGCCGCCGCCGAACGGAATCACCACGAGGAGACCGGGCGGTTCGCTGGCACCCCCACGGACCTCGGCGTCACCAACTCCGATCCAGGCATCATTCTCACGATGGAACTGTCGGGCAGTGATGGCTGGTCGGCGGTCGCACGCCACACGGCCCTGACCGTGCCCCCCGATCGCTGCGGCATCTTTCTGGGAGCGCAATCTGCCAGTCCGCATCGCGCAGTGGTGCGGACCGGCGTGGTGTCCTGCTGGTAGGGTGCCCTAGCGCCCGGAAACGAGACGGTCGACCGATTCACCCAGCAGCTCGCCGAGTGGCTCATCGCTCCGGTGAGCCACGGTCGTATTCGATACGCTGCCGGTGACCACGTAGCTGCGAGGTCCGCTGCCCGGAGTCAGTCGCAGAGTACGGTCGTTCACTCCCACTTCTTCCAGGTCGATCGGCAGGCGCTGCATCCTGGCAACGAACCGGTCGACCCTGACAGCGGCGAGCCAGATGCCGTAGCGGAGCGAGGCTTCGGTGAGGTGGGGCGGAGTGCTGAACCGCTGCGGCTCCGGCCGCCGGAACGGTCCGGCAGGAGCCACCATCATCCAGATCACGGTTGCCCACGATAGCACCGCAGCTGCAACCCAGCGACGGTCCCAGCCCGGCTCCGGGTCGGTCCCGCTGGCGCGGCGCTCCTCGCGGAGCTGTTCCCGCTCCAGCACCGCATCGCGGGCCTCGTCGAGGGCGGAGCGCCGGTCGGCCATCACCTCTCCCGCGGGTGCTGACCGGCCAGCGCGTCGGCCACCTGCTCGGGGAAGAGGCGGATGTCGATCGGCTTGGTGATGTAGCCGTCAAAGCCGGCCTGAATCGCCTTGTCGCGATCTCCCGCCATTGCATGCGCCGTTAGTGCGATCACCCTGAGTGCAGCGTGCTGCGAAGTACGGATCTCTGCCAGGAGCGTGAAGCCGTCCTTGCCGGGCATCTGGATGTCCATCAGCACCAGTTCGGGAAGGTCGGCATCGAGGGTTGCGAACAGTTCCTCGCCACCCGGGATACCGGTCACCGCGTGACCCTTCAGCGTCAGCAGTGTCCGGAACAGCTTCATGTTGTCGGGTGAGTCCTCGACGATCAGGATCTTCGCCATTGTTCAGTCCATCCCTGTGCGCTTGAGTACCGCCCGAACCCGGGCCACCAGTGGCCGCGGCTGTACCGGCTTGGTCAGATAGTCCTGGGCGCCGAGTTCCAGCGCCTCGAGTTCGGTGTCGTCGGTGCGGGCAGTGAGCATGATCACCGGCAGGCCGACGGTGGCGACTCGCGCCCGCAGTTCCTCCAGCACGCCCAGACCGGTCAGTCGCGGCATGTCGTGATCGAGGAGCATCAGATCGATGGCCTGGGTATCGATCGCCTCCAGCGCATCGATTCCATCTGCCGCCTCCAGCACCTTCATTCCCTCGCGTTCGAGCACGGTGCGGACCAGTCGCCGCATCTGGGCGTCGTCGTCTGCCAGCAGGATGACCGGGGCATCGGGGTCGGCCCGCTCCCGCTGCACCGGTGCACCGTGATCCTCGCGGCGCCGGTCGTGAACCGGCTTCTCGTCGGGGCGCTCGGAAAACTCGCCGAGAACGCGCTTCACCTCGTCGAACGATGTGCCACCGATCCAGAACCGGTGCAGGCCGCTCTCCCAGAGAGTGCGCATTCCGTGCGGGCGTGCTGCTTCGATGATCTCGCCCAGTGGAGCGCCGGTCTCGATCAGGCGAGGCACGTTGCCCTCGATCGGCAGGAGTTCCATCACCGCGATCCTGCCCTTGTATCCCGTTCCACTGCAGGCCTTGCAGCCGACCGGCTTGCGCGGCTGGAATGCTCCAGAATGTCCACCGGTCGGGCGACCTTCGGCCGGAATTTCCTCCACCGGCATCGGAGCTGCGCACTTCTCGCACAGGCGGCGCAGCAGCCGCTGAGCGACGATTCCCTTGGCCACGGATCCGATCTTGAACGAATCGACTCCCATGTCTCTGAGCCGTACGATCGCCGACGGGGCGTCATTGGTGTGCAGGGTGGAGAAGACGAAGTGACCGGTGAGCCCGGCCTGGATCGCGATGGTCGCGGTCTCGAGGTCGCGGATCTCGCCGACCAGCACGATGTCGGGGTCCTGACGGAGCACCGACTTGAGGGCGGTCGCGAAGGTGAATCCCTGGGCGTCGTTGACCTGCATCTGGGAGATGCCGTCGACATCGTACTCGACCGGGTCTTCGACCGTTACGATGTTCACCCTGCCAGTCTTGAGATGATTGAGGATCGCGTAGAGGGTGGTGGTCTTGCCGGAGCCGGTCGGTCCGGTGACCAGCAGCATGCCCTCGCGATGCCCCAGCATCTTCATCAGGACTTCCTCTTCCTCGGTGGGAAGTGCCAGTGCCGGAATCGATGCCTTGAGGTTGCTCTTGTTGAGGATCCGGATCACCAGCTTCTCGCCGCGGCGGGCCACCGGCGCGGTTGCCACGCGGAGGTCGACCACGTGCCCGTCGACTCGGGCGGTGCTGCGGCCGTCCTGCGGAGTCATCGAGTTGGTGACATCGAGCCCGGCGACGATCTTCACGCGTCTGACCAGGGCCGGGCCTGCTGCCTCGGGGAGGCGCATGACCTCCTTGAGGATGCCGTCGACCCGGTAGCGGACCACGACATGCGACCCCTCGGCTTCGGAGTGGATGTCGCTGGCGCCGGCGCGGACGCCGTCGGCGATCAGCGCATCGACCAGCTTCGCCATCGGCGCATCCATCGCGGGGTCGCGATCGGGCTCGGGTGTCGGATCGCTCACATCGATGACTGCACCATGGCCGACGCCGAGCCCGCTGACCAGCGCCGAGATCCGGTTGGCGGGGCGATAGAGAGAGTCGAGTTTTTCGGTCAGTTCGGCGGGGGAGGCCAGTTCCAGCACGATCGACCGGCCAGCCGAGAATTCCAGTTCCTGCTCAGCGGCGAAGTCTCTCGGATCGCTGGTGGCAACCACCAGCGCAGCGCCCTGCACCCGCAACGGGAAGACCATCAGCTTGCGCGCGATCGACTCCGGGACCAGTGGTGCCACCCGAGGATCGGCTTCGGCGAGGTTGGCACGCTGCAGTCGGAAATGCCTGCCGAGTGCACCCAGGATCGTCTCGTCGGATGCCAGGCCCGCGGCGGTGAGGGCATCCCAGGCCCGCGCTCCGGGGGTGGCCGGTTGGAGCGAACTGCCCTGTCCGGGAGGTATCGCCTCGGTCCTCTCCAGGATAGGGAGGAGCCAGTCGTCGACGAAGAAAGGCGATTCGGAGCTGGTCATGTGCTGCCACCGGAATCGGGGATCAGGGTGGGAACGAAGATCGAACCGTTGTAGGACGCAAGGATGAAAGATACGATTCCCGCTCCGGATTGCACCAAGCGGGTGGAATCGGCCGAATGTCGAGGGGAGCAACAGGTGGCAGCAGCCGGAGGATCCGTAGCAGGACGCCATGCCGTACCGGGCGACAAGAGCATCACCCACCGCGCACTGATGTTTGCCGCGATGGCGCGCGGACGTTCAACCGTCACCGGAGCGCTTACCTCGCTCGATGCCCGGTCTACCGCTCGCGTGCTGCGTGATCTGGGCGCCACGATATCTCCTCTCCGTTCTGGGGTTGCGGTGTCGATCGACGGGCGAGGTGGCCTGACCGGACCTCGCCGCCGCCTCGACTGCGGCAACTCCGGAACCACCGCAAGGCTGATGACCGGACTGGTCGCTGCTCACCCCTTCACGGCGACGCTCACCGGCGACCCCTCGCTCCGCCGCCGTCCGATGCGACGGGTCACGGAGCCGCTCCGGGCAATGGGTGCGGTGATTCCGGCCGATCAGGATCGCCTGCCGCTCACCATCATCGGCGGAAACCTCCGATCACTTGACTGGGAGATGACCGTCGCCTCGGCCCAGATCAAGAGCGCGATCCTGCTGGGGGGGATGGCGGCGTCAGTGCCTGTGACGATTCGGGAGCCCGCTCCGTCGCGCGATCACACCGAGCGTCTGCTGCGCCACTTCGGCTATCAGGTCGACTCGACTCCCGGGGTGATCCGCTTCTTGCCCGGTGGCAGGGTCGTGCCGCATCAGTACCTGGTGCCCGGCGATCCCTCGTCCGCCGCCTTTCTAGTGGCGGCCGCACTGCTGGCCGGACGCGGGGAGATTGCCGTCTCCGGTGTCTGCCTCAACGAGGGGCGGACGGGGTTCATCGAGATCGCCCGCCGAATGGGGGGAGTCGTCGATTCTGCCGATGTGATTGATCAGGGCGGAGAGCCGGTAGGGGAGATCCGGGCAGCGTCATCGAAGCTGCGGGCGGTCGGGGTTGGTCCGGAGGAAGTCCCGGCAGCCGTCGACGAGATTCCGATTCTGGCCTGTCTCGCGGCAAGGGCGGAGGGAGAGTCGCGCTTCGATGGTCTCGCTGAACTGCGCGTAAAGGAGAGCGACCGTCTCGAACTGATGGCCACCAACCTTCGCAACGTCGGGGTGGATGCCGCCGTCGACGGTGATTCGCTCACTGTAGTCGGTAGCGATCGACCCCTGGCAGGTCGAGTCGTGACCGCCGGTGATCATCGGATCGCGATGGCATTCCAGGTCCTCGGTCGATCTACCGGTTGCCGGATAGAGGTCGACGATCCCGGTTGCGCCGATGTCTCCTTCCCGGGCTTTGCTGCAGCACTGGCCGGTCTGTATTCCGGGGAGGCGCGATGACTGACAGGGAGAGCAGAGTGATCGCGATTGATGGCCCCGCCGCATCAGGGAAGTCGAGTACCGCTGCGGCGGTCGCCCGCGCGCTCGGCCTGGTACACCTGGACTCCGGCGCGCTCTATCGACTGGTCACCCTGATTGCGATCGAAGGGGAGCTGGACGACGCCGAAGCGATAGTCGCAGCGGCCGATCTTGCGGAGGTGGCGATCGAACCGGGGGAAGGGGAGACGATGATGCTCACTCGTGGCAGTACGATCGTCGGCGAAGAGATCCGCACTTCCGCAGTGACCGCCCGTGTCTCGGCCGTCTCGGCGATGCCACCGGTGCGCGACTGGGTCAATCGGCTGCTTCGCGAGGCTGTGGCCCAGGCTGCGGGTGGAGTGATGGACGGCAGGGACATCGGCAGCGTGGTCTTTCCCGATGCCGCGCTGAAAGTCTTTCTGACCGCTTCTCCGGAGGCGAGGGCGTACCGGCGGCTCCGGCAGACGGGAGACGACGTCGATCCGATGAGCCTCTCCGCCGAAGCTGTACGGCTGGCCGAGCGGGATCGGCTCGACTCGATGCGGGAGGTGGCACCGCTCAGGCAGGCTGAGGGCGCGAGGCTGCTGGATACCTCGGGGATGAGCTTCGACGAACAGGTCGAAATCATCCTCGACTGGGCGGTCGAGGCGGGGTGGAATCGGGGTGCTGGTACCGGGTCCGGCGGTTAGATTTCAGGCATGTCCGAGCGCCGCCGCAACATGACAGTCAGGATCGTTCCGCTGACCAGCAGGGAGGCGGGGGAGCCGCCGCCTGCTCCCGCAACGGCGAAGGAGCGGTTGGCTCTGGTCAGGGAGTTGTCCGAGCGGATGTGGAGGCTCAGTGGTCAGCCATGCCCTGACTATACCCGGGCGACGATGCCCGTCCGGATTTCAACGCTGGCCGATCAAGGTATCGTGGATCGATGAGCGACTTTCGGGATCTGCTGGGAGAGCTGGTTGCCCATGATGTGCGCTTCATGGTTGTGGGCGCGCATGCCCTTGGCGCTCATGGCTATGTGAGGGGTACAAACGACCTCGATGTGTGGATTGAGCGGTCGCCAGCGAACGCGGACAGAACCTGGCGTGCGTTGGCGTCCTTCGGAGCACCGCTCGAATCACTTGGAATCACTGAGGTCGATTTCGAGTCGGTCGGCCGTGTGGTCCAGTTCGGAATTCCACCAGGCCGCATCGATGTATTGATGGACGTAAGCGGTCTGAACTTCTCCGAGGCCTGGTCGTCGAGGATAGAGGGTGAGTTCGAGGGAGTTACGGTTTCCTTCCTGGGGCGAGCCGACCTGATCCGAAACAAGCTCAGCTCCGGGCGGCCGAAGGACCTGCTCGACGTCGAATCCCTCGGCGAGGTCCCGGGCGACAGGTAGCCGGGTTGGGTCTGGTGTCGGCTGTTCCATGGGGTTCCCGATTGCCGTAATCGCGCCGGTGTGGTAACTTCGAGGGCTGTCCCCGGAAAGGCTCCGGGGGCCTCAGAGGACCACTCCTCGTCCCGCTGCCCCGGCCGCGGTTTCCCGATCTTCCGCAGGATCCTCCATGTCCGACACCACCACACCCGATATCACCCCCGAGACCACCGTACCGGCCCCGTTCACCACGACGGAGCTTCCGGGGATGCCGTTTACCACGGCAACCGGTCTCCGGGTGCGCGACGATCTGTACGACGACGAGTACTCGGACGATCTGTACGAGGAGATGCTCGCCCTCTACGAGGGGACGATGTCCCAGATCGCCGAGGGTGAGATCGTCAAGTCGAAGGTCCTCCGCGTCACTGAGAACGCCGTCATCCTCGATGTCGGCTTCAAGTCCGAAGGGTCGGTGCCGCTCGACGAGTTCAAGGATCCGCAGAATCTCCAGGTCGGCGACGAGGTCGAGGTCTTCCTCGAGCACCTCGAGGACCAGGAGGGCGCGGTCGTCCTCTCGAAGAAGAAGGCCGACTTCATGCGCGTCTGGGAGAAGATCCGCCAGGCCCACGAAGCCGACCAGCCGGTCGAGGGCACCCTGATGAAGAAGATCAAGGGTGGCGTGGTGGTGAACCTGATGGGCGTCGATGCCTTCCTCCCCGGATCGCAGATCGCGCTCCGCCGGGTGCCGAACATCGACGAACTCCTCGGCCAGACC
>CAZPPM010000027.1:1690-5066 GCA_964588445.1 uncultured Citrobacter sp. | reverse complement strand
CCTACGAGTTCAAGATCATCAAGCTCAACAAGCGTCGGCGCAACATCGTGGTCTCGCGCCGCGTGATCCTCGAGCACGAGCGGGCGCATCAGCGCGAGCACCTGATGAAGGAGCTGGAGACCGGTCAGGTACGCGAAGGAACCGTCAAGAACATCACCGACTTCGGTGCCTTCATCGATCTCGGCGGCGTCGACGGTCTGCTCCACATCACCGACATGTCCTACGGTCGCGTCGGCCATCCGAGCGAACTGGTCGCCATCGGCAAGAAGGTCGAGGTCAAGATCCTCGACATCGACTGGCAGCGCGAGCGCATCTCCCTCGGCATGAAGCAGCTCCAGTCGTACCCGTGGCAGAACGTCTCCGAGAAGTACCCGGTCGGATCGCGGGTGCAGGGCAAGGTCGTCTCGATCACCAACTACGGCGCGTTCATCGAGCTGGAGCCGGGCATCGAGGGTCTGGTCCACATCTCCGAGATGTCCTGGACGCGCAACGTCCGTCATCCGTCGAAGATCGTCTCGATCGGTGAGACCATCGACGCGGTGGTGCTCAAGGTCGACGAGGGCGACGAGAAGATCTCGCTCGGCATGAAGCAGACCGAGCAGGATCCGTGGATGATCCTCCCGCTCAAGTACCCGGTCGGCACCCGCCTGACCGGCAAGGTGCGCAACCTCACCTCGTTCGGTGCTTTCGTCGAGATCGAGGCCGGGATCGACGGGCTGATCCATATCTCCGATATGTCCTGGACCAAGCGGGTCCAGCACCCGTCCGAAGTAGTCAAGAAGGGCGACTCGGTCGACGTGATCATCCTCAACATCGACTCCGAGAACAAGCGGATCTCCCTCGGCCTCAAGCAGGCCACCGAGGATCCGTGGCTGACCATCGGCGAGAAGCTGCCGATCGGCACCGAAGGGCGCTCCAAGGTGCTGCGCCCCGTCGACAAGGGGATCGTGGTCGATCTCGGCGACGATATCGAGGCCTTCGCGCCGGTCTCCCAGATGGGGATCTCCACCGATCAGAATCCGGCTGAAGCCGTGGTGCTGGGGCAGGAGGTCATCACGCGCGTGATCGAGGTCGATCCGATCCATCATCGGGTGGTGGTGGCGATCATCGATTACCCCGAGGACGGGATTCCGGAGCCGGGCACCGCGCCGCGCCTCTCCGAGATGCCGATCACGCCGGAAGAGCAGCCGATTCCGGACGACCTCGACGAGGAAGACGCCTCGGACGACTGAGGCAGATGATGCAGGAATCAAGCGGGGCAGCCGATGAGGCTGCCCCGCTTGACTTATGGTTTGCGGGGAGCTTACACTATGGGGGTCGGTGTCGACGGCTCTTGTCACTCTCATCTCGGTCTCGGAGATTGCTCCTGTTCATCTCAAGATTTGCGGCAGCGGTTGTCCGTGGTGTCTCCTACGCCCTGCTCCTCGCGCTGGTCGCGTGTGGCTCGTCGAATAGCCCAAGCGGCGTCTCGGACTTCGACAAGGTGGGTACCGTTGCCAGCTTCGGGACAACGATCCCGGCTGTCTGTGAGCAGGAGGAGATCCCATCGGAGTACATCGAGATGTGTGAGGAGCAGATCGAACAGCTCTATAATGAACTGATGGCGATTTCGGTCGACTTTGAGAGTGGAATTGACACCAACCTGATCTGCCTAGCGTGTCGACCACTGTATGTCCAAGCAAAGAAGTCTGAGGAGGAGTATAACGCAGTGGTGAGTGATGTCAACACATACTGCGTAGTCTGGACGTCATCTGAGTGCCAGGGAGCCATAACACAAATGGGTATTAAGGTCTCGGTTTTCGCTGGAGACAACGAAATGTGGATGCATTGCAAGCGATCCGATGGCCCGAACCCGAATTGCGTCAGTAGTGCGTTGCTGCCATTCCTCTTCATTCCTCGCAGGCGAACCAAGCGACCTGCAGCAGCTCAGGGTACACGAGCTCTATGCTGGTAAACGTCGCACTCGCTCTGTGTGGCGGCCCGTTCACCACTGCATGGCCTGCCACCGACGCACCGCGCTACCGGGTCGAGTGGCGAACGTTGGTGGCGCACGGGAGCTGGGTCGACTCGACCTTCCGCGTAGCGAGCCTGGAAGCGCTGGAGCGAGGAGAGCTGGATCCCGATGACTACGCGGAGTACCAGCGTCGTAGTCGCATGTCGCTGGTCGATTCGATGGGACAGCTCAGCGCTTTGATCCGGATGACAACTCGGGATACCGTGGCGGGGGTCGTCGTCCGGATCCAGGCCGATTCGCTGCGTCTCACGGCCGTCGATCAGCCGATGGGGACGATACTCCCGGAGGCGATCCGTCAGCTGATGGCTCCGCGCGAGACGGTTGAGATCGAGTTCTTCCTGGCGATGAACGGTCGTGTGGTACCGCTGCCGGGCGCTACGGGGTGGATTCGCGCCTCGATGTTGAGTGCTGTGGTTCCCTTGCTTGTGCCGGATCCAGCGGGTCGCCTCGCGCGGATCACGCGATGGCAGGACACCATCACCGTGGATGGTACACCCGCCGGTGATACGCTCGCGTCTGGTGCCGCGGTGGTGACCTGGCAGTGGCGGACTACCGACACTTTGACCGCGGTGGTCGGCGGCGCCGTGCGGCGCGACGCGAGCGACCTCGGTGGCCTAGGCATGTCCGCAACCTGGCAGGCCAGTGGCGAACGGACGATCGTCATGGACCCGTCCCGCCAGGTTCATTCGGCGGTGGAGACGTCCCGGATTATGCAGCGAAACGACTTCGGCGGCCCGATGATGTCGTCATGGAGGGGGATCTCGTCCACCATCAGCGTGACCAGACTGCCGAGTCAGCCATGAGAGCCGTCATGACTTGGGGTTTCGTTGTGGCTCCAGTGGTACTTTCCGCGCAGATCCCCCTCCGATATCAGGTGGAATGGCGAAGCACCAAGGTGGCGGATTCCGTTCCGTCGTCGGGGGCATTCGACAGCACCGAGGCCATGGTGAGGCGGCGGCGCTTCGACCCCGTCGTCTGGGAAATGGTACACCACGCGCCACACGCGGAGATCCGCAGTGTGGCATGGGTCTCGGTTACCAGGCACGACACCCTGGGCGGAGTGGTGCTCCGAGTCACCTTCGATTCGCTGGGAACCACGGCGCCAGGAAGCTGGTCCGGGTCGACCATCAAGATGGTTGACTCGGGCGCGCGCGACGAACTGATGATCCAGCACGACCTTTCGCCGCTGGAGTTCCTGGTGTGGGGCCCACTCCTCCCGGAAAAGCTCGGTTTCCCCTGGGACCAGCTCGCCTCTCTGCTCGGGGACCGGACGGGGCTTGGCGCACCCTTCTCGCGGGCGGACTCCCTAGTGACTCGCGAGGTGACAACGCCAGGAGGCTTGGCAGCGGTCCGGGAGGTTCG
>CAZPPM010000027.1:1436-1680 GCA_964588445.1 uncultured Citrobacter sp. | reverse complement strand
TGTCGCACGGAGCCAGGGTGGACACGATCGTTTCGTTGAGTTCTCGAATGCATTGACCAGGACCGCAGAACTCGGCGTGTCCGTCGGCGCGACCTGGACAGCATCGCGAGTGGCCAGTGCCAGCGACGGGTTTCCCGAGTCGGCCGTCGGCATCTCGGCCACCGTACACATGTCTGCTGGTGGTGGGCAGAAGCACAGAGTCGCACGCGACGTCACGACGGTGCGGGTGTTGCGGGTGGAGGGG
>CAZPPM010000027.1:0-1426 GCA_964588445.1 uncultured Citrobacter sp. | reverse complement strand
TGATCCTCCCCGGTGAGTGGGCAATCGTAGGGGGGTACATCGCACGAACGGGCAAATGGCGACTCGCCCCAAACAAAGTCCACAACTGAAGTCGCAACTCAGCTACAAGCTCGCTCCGCTCACTCTGAGGGGTTGAAACCACCGATCGGTCCCTCGTAGATGCCGATCACGCCGGAAGAGCAGCCGATTCCGGACGACCTCGACGAGGAAGACGCCTCGGACGACTGAGGCAGATGATGCAGGAATCAAGCGGGGCAGCCGATGAGGCTGCCCCGCTTGGTGTATGTTCTCCAGGGGCCTATGCTACGGGAGCTCGCGTTGTTGACTGCCCTCCTCTCGTCGCCATCTCGGAGCGAGTGCCTGCTCGCTCCAGGCGAACGAGGTGATCGGTACCTGAACCGGGAGCACAGACGGTGCTGATGAGCCTGACACTTGTGCTGTGCGCCCTGGTCCCAGCCACCGCGGCTTCGTCGGACACACTGCGCTACCGGGTCGAGTGGCGAACGGTGGTGGCGCACGGGAATTCGGCTGATTCAGGCTCTCAGGCCCGGCGTCAAGAAGCACTCGATCTTGGTGTAGTGGATGCCGAGGAGTTGGCCGAATTGGAAGCACGCTTCCGTATGCCGCTGGCCGATTCGATGGCGCAGCTCAGCGCTATGATCCGGATGTCCTCCCGCGATACCGTGGGTGGTGTCGTGGTGCGTCTCTTCGTCGATTCACTCTACCTGAGCGCGTTCGACCGGCCGAACTCAGTGACACTCCCCGAAGCTGTCTGCCAGCTCATGGCTCCAGTGCCCCCGACCGTCATCGAGTTCTTTGTGACACCGAATGGTCGCGTGGTCCCGTTGCCCTCTGGGACGGGGGCAGGGTGGCTCCGCACTTCGATGGTCAGTGGGGTCGTCCCGCTGCTTCTTCCTGACCCGATCGGTCGCTCCCAGCGGGAAGCACGGTGGAACGACACCGTTCGGAAAAGGAGAGGTGCGCGATGATCGGGCTCTTCGCGCCGAGATGGGGTACCCTGACGGAGCGCGCGATCGATTTTTCGAATTCCGTTCGTCCTCGGTGGGCGCCGGAGCACTCAGTGCGATGGTGCAAGCCTCTTGGGCCGCGTTTCGCGTGGAGACGGCAACCGCCGATTTCCCCGATACGGTGAAGAGTATTCAGGCCGACGTGAGCATGGTCGGTGGGGGAGGCAGCAAGTACTCCATCTCTCGTCGCGTGACGACGTTGCAGGTGACTCGGTTGCCGTGAAGACGGCGGAGGAAGCGGTCCCTCCCTTCTCCCGTGTTCCAGGATGGCCAACCCACTCCCCTTCCGGGGCGATTCCCCTAGATTACTTGGCATGCGCCAGATGACCCGCACACTCCTCAGCCTGCTGACGCTGACCGCACCGGTCGCCGCCCAGCAACTTCCCGTCAACTCCGCC
>CAZPPM010000026.1:0-31882 GCA_964588445.1 uncultured Citrobacter sp. | reverse complement strand
TTTGACACCTTTTCTTTTCTGGACAATCAGCAATATGCTATCAGCCCTCATTCTACAGAGTGCCTGGTAGCTGCCGGTGTTATAGATAGTATTAGCTCGCACGATATAGGGGATGTACAATCATTTATCGATAAGCATGAAGGGAGTTGGATATTTACCCATATAGGATTTGAATATTTCTCTCCGCTCAATCAATTGGAGGATAACATAGGGTTCGAGAAATTATTCTTCTACAAGCCTGCGATAGTTTTGCAACTGGAGGAAAGAAATATTCATATCGTAGCCGATAACCCGGAAAGGATATGGAAAGAAATTCTTGACATCTCCCTTGTAGAAGGAAAAGAAACTGTGGTTAAAAATGCTATTCCTACTCAACCGCGGCTCAGTAAAGAAAACTATGTACAAGTTATTCAACAATTACAGCAGCACATATTGCGAGGTGATTGCTATGAAATAAACTACTGCCAGGAATTCTTTGCGGAAGATGTTGCTATAAACCCTCTAGCTACATATAAAAAATTGTCAGCAGCATCGCCCAATCCTTTTGCAGCTTTCTATCGCAACGGGGATAAATGGTTGCTATGTGCCAGCCCTGAGCGATACCTGAAAAAAGAAGGGGGAAAATTAATTTCTCAACCTATAAAAGGCACATCACCCCGTATAAAGGAGAATGACGTACTTGACAGGCAGATGCGAGACGACTTGTACCAAAGCCAGAAAGATCGGTCGGAAAATGTAATGGTAGTCGATCTGGTACGCAACGATCTTTCGCGGCTTTGTAAAGAAGGGACTGTAAAAGTAGATGAGCTATATGGTATTTATTCATTTCCTCAGGTACATCAAATGATATCTACGGTGAGTGGAGAGTTGAAAGATCGTACTTCTTTTATGGATATTATTGAAGCTACGTTTCCTATGGGTTCTATGACGGGTGCGCCTAAGCGCAAAGTAATAGAGTTAATAGAACGATATGAATTAACCGGACGAGGTTTATTTTCCGGCACAATCGGTTATATCAATCCGCAGGGAGACTTTGACTTAAACGTGATTATTCGAAGTATTCTTTATAATAGCACAAGTGGTTACCTTTCGTTGCCTGCAGGTTCAGGGATTACGTTTTACAGTGATCCTGAAAAGGAATGGGAAGAGTGCCTCCTGAAGGCAGAAGCCATGAGAAAAGTGGTGGAATGATTTATTTATTAGCAACAACAGGAGTTGCCGTTTCGACTGTTGCTTTTTCCAGTCCCAGTATTAACTGAAAACTCTCCTCAAGGATAGCTGTTTTTTTCGTTATAAATAAATCCATTTTATCTGCAGGAAGCCGCATATCATATATGCCATTCTCTGCAATTTTTTTGTCAAAATTTGGATTAAAAGAATTGAATGCTTTGGCTTCCATTATAAGATGACGGATTATAACTTCCGCTACATACCTACCGGAAATAGCTTTTACTACTTCATTTTCTGAAACAAGGTCAGCGTCGCCAGCATTAGCCCAAGCCTCGGCCTCTTCCTTTGTTAAGGTGGTGATACCGCCGCTACCTTCCAGTATGTAATGTGTTGCAATAAATTTTTTAACGTGATTGCGCGACTCTTTTGGTAGGTAAGCTTGTAATGTCCAAAAGTCTGTACTTCCGCTTTTTTTAATGGCTGCATTTACTTTGCCGGGGCCGCCATTATAAGCAGCGATAACAAGTAGCCAGTCCCCATACATGTTATACAGGGTAGTAAGATACTTTGAAGCGGCAACAGTGCTTTTGTATAAATCTCTTCTTTCGTCTACCTTTTTGGTGATTCGTAGTCCCATATTACGGGCAGTAGCAGGCATAAACTGCCAAGGACCCAGTGCGCCCACCCGTGAGCGAGCATTCAGTTTGAGATAGGATTCAATTACAGCCAAATAAGTTAGTTCTTTGGGAAGGTTATTCTTTTCCAGAACAGACTCCATTAATAGCAGTTGTTTGTTGTTTTTCTCCTTCATGGAGGAAAGCATCCCTGCATTTTTTGTATGGTATTCCATCAGAAAGCTAAGTGCTTCCGGATGTAGGTCATCTACTGTGATGCCTTCCAAAAACAGCTCTTTACTGTCCTCCTTGCTTAGTAAAGCCCGGAAACTTTCTTTTGGATCAATAGGTTCTGTTACACTGTCTACAATCAGTGTATCACTATTTACCACACCTGTAGTATCAGAAAAACCAGCATTTGAGTACTGATGATTATTTGCGTAGGTAAAAGAAAGAAGACCCAGTGTCATCAGGTTGACCAAAAACATCCTTTTTATCATCACGATATCTTTAAATTAGGGCGCTGCAAAAGCTACAACACGAGTCAAAAACCACACCAACCGAAAACAGCGTATTTATTCAAGCTTTATCGATTCTGCATCAAAAGATCAGAAAAGCGGAGCAAAGATAGCTCTTGAAACCGGTTTGTCATAACCTGTAGGCCAAAGGGCATGCCGGAGCTATGTTGAAAGAGGGGGAGAGAAATCGCCGGAATTCCGACTAAATTAGCCATAACTGTATATATATCAGCCAGATACATGGAGATGGGGTCTTCCATTTTTTCTCCGAGCTTAAAGGCTACAGAAGGGCTTGTAGGGAGTAAGATGAAGTCAAACTCGTTGAATATCAGTTGAGTTTTATCAAATAACAATTTTCTAACTTTTTGCGCCCGGGTAAAGTAGGCATCATAGTAGCCTGCACTTAGTACAAATGTGCCTAGAAGTATCCTTCTTTTCACTTCTTTGCCAAAACCCAGTGAACGGGTTTGTTTATAGAGTGTATCCAGATCGTTCTTTGTATCATTTGAGCGGAATCCGTAACGCACACCATCAAAACGGGATAAATTTGAAGAAGCTTCTGCTGTAGTAAGAACATAATAAGCCGGCACAATATGATCCAGTAAGTCAAAAGAAACTTCTTCTACAGTATGACCTTCCTGTTTTAGCTGGTTGATTTTTTCTTTAATAGCCTGGCGTATTTCTGGGTCGAGACTGGGATGATCTAGTGCCGCGCCTAAATAGGCAATTCTATATTTTTTTCCGGAATTGCTTAGCGAAGTATAACTATCTACCGGTTTGTGGGAGACAGTACTGTCATACTCGTCTGCTCCAGCCATTATTTCCAGCAAAGCAGCAACATCATATACGTTGTTGCCAAAAATACCGATTTGATCAAAAGATGAAGCATAAGCAATAAGGCCATACCGGGAAATGCGCCCGTAGGTAGGCTTGAGGCCTACAATGCCGCATAAATCGGCCGGTTGTCTTACGGAGCCACCAGTGTCACTTCCCAAAGAAGCCATGCATAACCCAGCTTGCACGGCTACAGCAGAACCTCCGGACGAGCCGCCAGGAATGCGGGTTTCATCTAGCGCATTTAATACCGGGCCATAGGCAGAGTTTTCATTGGTAGATCCCATGGCGAATTCATCGCAATTGAGATTACCGATAATAATAGCCTCTTCTGTTACCAGGCGTTGAATCGCTGTGGCGGAGTAAACCGAAGTAAAATCTTTGAGAATAGCAGAGGCGGCCGAAACTTTGTGCTCTTTATAGCAGAGAACGTCTTTGATGCCGATGACAACTCCATGTAACTTACCTCTGGCGCTGCCAGCGACGCGTTTTGCATCTAATGCAGCCGCTTTTTCTTTGGCTTCTGTGGCATATACTTCAATAAAAGCATTTAGATGTTGTTGTGCTTCTATTTTAGCCAGATAGTGATCGACAGCCTGCAAACAGGTGATTTTTCCTTCCTGCAGCTCACGATGATATTGCTCAATGGAAGAAAATTCAAACAAAAGAATACATTCTTTTTTAGATCAAAAAAGTTACTAATGGATAAACAAAGAAAAGAGGCGCTTAGGGATTCTTGATATCGTTGGCGCTTTCTTCTATTTCTTTTTTCACATTTGTTTTCGCATCATTAAATTCACGAACGCCTTTACCTAATCCACGCATCAGCTCAGGTATTTTACGACCTCCGAATAACAACAGCACAATAATGAGAATAATAATGATCTCATTGGTGCCCAGCATACCTAAAAGATTTGTTTGTATCATGATGATAGAGAATTAAAGTTCAAAGATAATAATAAGTAATGGCAAAAAACAACGTAAATGTTCTGAGCCTATCTACAATAACAAAACCCGGTTTAACCGGGTTTTGTTTATAAAAGAGATAACTATTTTTGGAATTTTATTTAGCGGCTTCTGTGGTAACCATTCTTTTCTCACGAATACGAGCACTTTTACCACTTCTTTTACGCTGATAAAACAGCTTAGCACGTCTTACCTGTCCTGTTTTATTCAATACAATAGAATCAATGTTAGGAGATAGGTAAGGGAAAACACGCTCAACACCCACACCATCAGATATCTTACGAACAGTGAAGCTGGCAGTATATGCTGTTCCTTGTGTTTTAATAACATCGCCTTTAAAAGACTGAATTCTTTCTTTATTACCCTCTATAATTTTATAGTTTACGGTAATGTTGTCTCCGGGCTTGAAAGCGGGGAATTCTTTTTTGTTGCTCAGTTGCTCGTGGACATATGCTACAGCGTTCATGGCTCTATTTTTTTAAGGATGGCAAAGGTAGGGAAAAGTTTGTTAGTTTATAAGTTTTGAGAGGCTAAAAGTTTTATTCATTTACAGAAATCAACAGCATCGGGTGTTATTGATTGTTCTATTTTTTCTTAACCCTTTAAACGCTAAACTTTTAACAGCTTACCTGGCTACATTCACGGTTCGTTTTTCTCTTATCACGGTTACTTTTATCTGTCCAGGGAAGGTCATTTCGGTTTGAATCTTTTGCGCTATTTCAAACGACAGCTTTTCCGAATCGCCATCGCTTACTTTTTCGGCTTCTACAATCACCCTTAGCTCACGACCTGCTTGTATGGCATAAGCTTTCTCTACGCCATTATACGCCATTGCCAGATTCTCCAAGTCCTTAATGCGTTGTAGGTATTGTTGCATAATCTCTCTCCGGGCACCTGGGCGAGCACCACTAATGGCATCGCAGGCCTGAACAATAGGAGAGATAACGTATTGCATTTCAGCCTCATCGTGGTGGGCTGCAATCGCATTAACAACAGCCGGGTTTTCTCCATACTTTTCTGCCAGTTTAGCGCCTAAGAGTGCGTGGCTCAGCTCGCTTTCTTCATCAGGCACTTTACCAATATCATGTAATAATCCGGCTCTTTTGGCGAGTTTAGGATTTAAACCCAGTTCAGCAGCCATCGTAGCACAAAGGTTGGCCGTTTCGCGGCTGTGCATTAACAAGTTTTGACCATAAGAGGAGCGGAAGCGCATACGCCCCACCATTCTTACCAGTTCTTTATGAAGACCATGTATACCCAGTTCTATAACAGTACGGTCACCTATTTCCATTACCTGTTCTTCTATTTGCTTCCGGGTTTTTTCTACCACTTCCTCAATACGGGCGGGGTGAATACGACCATCGGCAACTAGTCTTTGCAAGCTAAGGCGAGCTATTTCTCTACGTAGCGGATCAAAGCTGGATAACAGGATAGCTTCCGGTGTATCATCAACAATAAGGTCTACTCCGGTAGCCGCTTCGAGGGCTCTAATATTACGCCCTTCACGACCGATAATCTGTCCTTTTATTTCATCGCTTTCAAGGTTGAAAACGGTAATAGAGTTTTCTATAGCCTGCTCTGCGGCTGTACGTTGTATCGTTTGGATAATGATTTTGCGTGCCTCTTTGTTGGCCTTTTGCTTGGCATCATCTATAATTTCCTGCTGTAAGGCAATTGCCTGTGTTTGCGCTTCATTTTTCAGGCTTTCCACCAGTTGGGATTTTGCCTCATCCGCAGATAAGCCTGCGATTTTTTCCAAACGGCGGATATGTTCTTCCTGGTGTTTTTCCAGTTCCGTACGCTTAATGTTGACAAGGTCTATCTGGCGGTTAAGATTTTCTTTAATCGCTTCATTCTCCTTGATTTGCTTCTCAAGGTTGTTTTCTTTCTGGTTGATAGATTGCTCCTTTTGACGCACCCTGTTTTCGGTGTCGTTGAGCTTGCGATTACGATCATTGACTTCTCTGTCGTGGGTGGCTTTTAGCTGTACAAACTTTTCTTTTGCTTCCAGTTCCTTTTCTTTCTTTGTGGTTTCTGCTCTTAATTCAGCCTCTTTAAGAATCGATTGTGCTTGTAATTCAGCTTCTTCTACTTTTTTAGCGGTATTTTTTGCAAAAATTATTTTTCCAATAATCACACCTACAATCAGCGCAATAGCTCCGATTGTAATGGACAATATATTTGGCTCCATGAATTTTCTTTTTAATGTGTTCTCTTTTGATAATATTAACGCTGCATTTTCATAATACGCAGATGTCCTGTAAAATCAGGACATTAGGCGAAGATACAAAAACGGGAGGGCAAACAAAAAAAATAGGCATTTGATGGGAAACGCCTGAAAGGAGGATAAAATTTGATTAGACTAATCCTTTAGCTCTTTGTCCAAAAGAGCTTCTAAGGAGGTCAATTTGGAGCCTAATTCCTGATCAGCACTGGTAAGTTGCTCCCCAGTCTGTTGTTCTGTAGCAAGCCATATCATCACCATGGCGATATAATCCTGCATGTCTTTTCCGGCAAACTGGGTTTTGTACTCAATGATTTTTTCATTGACTATTCGTACGGTATTGCGAACCGTTTCTTCGTCTTCCGGTTTTAGTTTAATACGGTAGCTACGGTCGGCTATGGTGATGGTGGCAGCAATTAACTCATTCATAATTTGTCTTTTTCAAAAACAGTTCCTACATTAGTCGTCCGATGTTTTAATCGAAGTCTGAAATCCTGTTAAAAAGTCTCTGATTACTATTTACAATCTTTCTCCCTGCGAAGGCTTTCTATTAATCAAAACATGCGTTATTATGTTTGCCAAAGTTAAGTCATCAATGTTTATTGATGCTGTACAGTTTGAACTAAATGCGCCGGCAGGAAATTTTCTCAAAGCGATACTGAAGGATGACTCGGGTAGTGTATGCAGTACTTTTGAGAAAAAAGTTGTACGGGAGCATGAAAAGTTTACCTGGTCGGGTTTAAATGATTTGCCTTACGGCAAATACACCATGGAGCTATCGCAAGGTAATGATGAGATAAAGCTGAGCTTGGTAAAACGAGTATGATAGCGGGCAAGGCTTATTTACTAAGCAATGCAATACACCGCTCTATCTCCTTTATGTAGGCGTTAATTCTTTTTTCAAACAAGGCTTTTTCTTGCTCGTCCAGTTTACCACTGCTATACTTTAGCACATCTACCTGTTGTTGCAGTGATGCTGTAATGGTTTCTTTTTGTTCTATTTTATCTTTTAGCTCCAGGTTTTCTTTTACTAAAAGATGGTTTTCTTTTTGTGCCGCAGCATACTTCTTCAGCAGAAGCTGTGTTTTTTCCTGTATTCTTTTTAATTGCTCGTTTGTATCCACTGCTTAGTAAAGATTGATTAATGTACAAGCAAGGTAAATGCCACTTTAAGCAGGCATGGAAACTACTTCCTTATTTCTGCCTGAAATTCTTTTTCTACTGTTCGGATAATCTTATTCATCCAGCCATCGATCTCTGCATCTGTTAAGGTCTTTTCTTCATCCTGAAAAATGAAGTTGACAGCAAAAGATTTTTTATCTGCGCCCAGCTTCTCACTTTCGAAGATATCGAATAGCGTCATTTTTTTAAGGCGGTTGAGCTTTATTTTATTGACGGCTTCCGTTATTTCTCCATAGCTCAATGAGCGGGATACGACCATCGCAAGGTCTCTTTCTACTGTAGGATATTTAGGGATGCCAGCAAAAGCCGTTTTTGCTGCTGATTCTTTTATAGCCGATAATGTGTCCCAGAAAAAGGTTACGAAAAAAACCGGCTGCTTGATATCAAATAGGCCAGTTGTTTTTTTGTTGACAATGCCAGCTTCTGCAATTACCTGATTGTTGTATTCCCATTGCAGCCCTGCTTCGAGCTTTTCTTTTTGCAACCCAGCAATGTTGCTTGCGGAAATTCCTAGTAATTGTAGTGTACGCTCAACAATACCTTTTACGGTAAAAAAATCTTCTGTTGTATTCTTTTTCTTCCATCCTTCTATTTCCTCTTTACCGGTAATATAAAGACAAAGCTGCTGCGCTTCTTTGTAAGAAGTATTTTCTCCCTGGCTGTAAATTTTGCCAAATTCAAAAAAGCGAAGATGATTATTCTTCCGGTTAATGTTATAAGCTACCGATTCCAATCCAGTTTCGAGCATAGAGGGCCGCAGTACATTAAGCTCTGCACTTAAGCTGTTGATCATTTTTACTGTCTCCTGTAATTCCTGCTCGGAAAAGTAGGCAGCGTTGGTAATCGAGTTCGTCATTATTTCGTTAAAACCTAAACCCACTAGGTAACCAGCTACTTTTTCTTTATAGGCTTCCAGCAATTTGGCTTCTTCTACAGCGGGTGTAATGTGAATGGAATCCGGTATGGTAATATTATCAAGACCGTCAATTCGCAGTATCTCCTCCACAAGATCGGCAGGCAAACTAATATCTGGTTTGTGATAAGGGACAGCCACTCTTAGTTCATCAATACCTTCTTTTAAAATTTCAAAATCAAGGCTGGTTAAAATTTTTCTTACAGCATCAGGGTGATAATTTTTACCACTTAGTTTCTTTAAATAATGGTACTTAAGTGATACTTGCGTTTTGGCCTGAGGGGAAGGATAGCTATCAATAATGGAGGAAGCTATTTCACCATTGGCTACTTCTTTTATCAGCAGCGCAGCTCTTTTTAATACATTCACAGTGGCGGCTATATCCGTACCTTTTTCAAAGCGGGAAGCAGCATCTGTTCTTAACCCGTGACGGAAGGATGTTTTGCGAATGGATACGCTATTAAAGCAAGCACTTTCTAAAAATATATTTTTCGTTGCATCAGTTACTCCGCTATGCAAGCCGCCAAAAACACCTGCGATACACATACCTTCTTTTGCATCACAAATCATGAGGTCTTCGCTGCTTAGTTTTCTTTCCTTTTCATCTAGAGTGATAAAGGGTGTGCCATCAGGGAGGTTTTTAATAAAGACTTTTCCACCTTCTATTTTGTTAGCATCAAATGCATGTAAAGGTTGGCCCGTTTCGTGTTGAATGTAATTAGTAACATCTACTATGTTATTGATGGGTCGCAGCCCAATGGCTTTAAGTCTCTGTTGCAACCATACCGGCGATTCTTTAATTGTAATATTGGTAATGCTTACCCCGGAATAGCGAGGGCAGGCTTGCTCATTTTCGATGGAAACAGTAAAAGGAAGGGTTTCGTTATCAATCGTAAAACTATTAGAAGAGCTGATTTTGGGTTTACAATCTTTTTTATCGTGATGAGAAAGATAGGCACATACATCTCTTGCAACACCCCAATGACTCATGGCATCCATCCTATTGGGGGTAAGGCCTATTTCATAAATGATATCATCGTAGGGTTTGAAATAGTCCGCAGCCGGAGTTCCTACTTTTAGTTCTGCGGGCAAAATTATGATACCCGCATGAGAACTACCCAGTCCTATTTCATCTTCAGCACATATCATTCCTTGACTTTCTACGCCTCTTATTTTCGCCAGCTTCATAGTGAGGGGATCGCCCTGCAATGGGTAGATAGTTGTACCTACAGGTGCTACTACTACTTTTTGGCCCACGGCTACATTGGGAGCGCCGCACACAATTTGTAAGGGAGTAGCGGTGCCGATGGTAACAGTGGTGAGTGAAAGCTTGTCAGCATTCGGATGCTTTTCTACCGTAAGTACCTCACCTACTACAAGACCTTTAAGGCCTTTCTTTACTTCTTCATAGGTGTACATACTTTCTACTTCTAATCCGATAGAAGTAAGGATGCGGCTTAGTCTTTCAGGTTCTACAGCTTCAGGCAGGTATTCACTCAGCCATTTATAAGAGATAGTCATGCAGTTATGATAGCTTAATTGGCTGCGAAGATAAAACAAAGCCGTAAGTTGAAAGCAAAGAAAACAAGAGTGCGTTTTTTGTCGTAGGTACAGCTTTGTACGATTTTTAGAAAGCAATAAAAATTGAATAAAAAGTGTAAGGCGTTTCTGTAAAGAAGGCTATACGGAAAAAAAAGTACAATTGATAGAAATTGCTAATTATTTTGTAAGAAAGTAAAAAAAAGATAAGGTGGACAAGTTATTGTGGATAAACCTGTAGAAAACTTTACAAAAATGTTGAGAAAGAAAAAAATATGTAAAAGCAGGTTATACTCGTTTTACAATTTTATTTTCGCTTTCTGACTGGCGGACACATTCGACTAATAAAAGGATAATAATTTCTTAAAATAAGACAGGAGAATAGACCCAAAGTCATTGGTTAAAATCAATGAGTAATTTTTTATCGCTATAGCTGAAATGGATATTACGAATCTCAATAAAGACAGAAAACAGAAAAACAGAAGAAGTTCAATCGACTTGGGTACTATGGTTTATGGAAAAGTGCCGCCACAAGCCAAAGATCTTGAGGAAGCAGTGTTGGGAGCTATTATGTTGGAAAAAAATGCTTTTGATGCTGTAGTAGAAATAATAAAGCCCGAATGTTTTTATGTAGAGGCACATCAACGCATATTCAGAGCAATGCAGGGACTGGCTAATAAAAGTCAGCCAATAGATATTCTTACTGTTGCTGAAGAATTACGGTTTAGAGAAGAGTTGGATATAATAGGTGGTGCTTATTATGTTACCAAGCTTACCAATACAGTTGTTTCTTCTGCAAATATTGAAGCGCATGCTCGTATCATTTTGCAAAAATTTATTCAGCGGGAGCTTATTCGTATCAGCGGTGAAATAATTGGTGATGCGTATGAAGATTCTACTGATGTATTTGACCTTCTCGATGATGCGGAAAGCAAATTGTTTGAGATTACAAATCAGCATTTACGTAAAAATGTAGAGACCATAGACTCTGTGTTGGTAAAAACAATACAGCGTATTGAAGACCTTCGGAAAAAGGGAGAGGATGTAACAGGTGTACCGAGTGGATTTAGTCATTTAGATAAAGTGACTTATGGATGGCAGAACACGGATCTTATCATATTAGCTGCAAGGCCGGCAGTAGGTAAAACGGCTTTCGCACTTAATCTGGCAAGAAATGCCGTCATGCATCCTACAAAACCTACTCCAGTCGCATTGTTCTCGCTAGAGATGAGCGCTGGCCAGTTGGTACAACGTATATTGGCTGCGGAAAGCGAAATATGGTTGGAGAAAATTGCTAGAGGAAAGTTGCAGGAGCATGAGATGAAACAATTGTACACAAGAGGTATTCAACGATTGGCGCAAGCACCGCTATTTATTAATGATACACCTGCACTCAACATTTTTGAATTAAGAGCACAGTGCCGCCGATTGAAGAATAAACATGATATAGGCCTTATTATTATCGACTATCTGCAATTGATGAGTGGAACAGGTGAAAACCGTACAGCAAATCGAGAGCAGGAGATCAGCAATATATCCCGAAATCTCAAGGGACTTGCAAAAGAATTGAACGTACCCATTATTGCATTATCACAGTTAAGCCGGGCGGTAGAGCAACGAGGTACTAAAGAAGGAAACAGAGTGCCGCAATTAAGTGACCTGCGGGAATCGGGAGCGATCGAACAGGATGCGGATATGGTTATGTTCTTGTACAGGCCGGAATATTATGATGTAACACAAAGTGCAGAAGGGGAAAATATTAAAGGATTGACAGAGGTAAAGATTGCGAAACATAGAAATGGCTCTCTGGAAACGATTAAGCTAAAAGCATTACTGCATATTCAGAAGTTTACCAATTGGGATGATGATCCATATGGAGGTATGGGCTTACCTGATTCTGGTTTCAGAAAAATTGAAGAAACCGGTGAAGGCGGTGCCAGGATGTTTATACAAACAGGTAGTAAAATGAATAGTTTGCCAGATGAAGAGGAGGAGGATGAAGCTCCCTTCTAAAAAACAGGAAGCCCGGAAACGGGCTTTTATTTTTTGGTAAAGCGTAAATGCTTTTTTTTGCACCAAGATTAATTTATGACAGCTCCTTTTTTTTATAGTAAAGAATATGATGCGGGATCTTCCTTACTAACGCTTGATGAAGCTACCTCCCGGCATATTGTGCAGGTACTGCGTATGAAAAAAGGAGATATGCTAAGGCTTACAGATGGCAGAGGGAGCGCATTTACGGCGGTTATTGTAGAAGAACATAAGAAGAGAAGTGTTGTGAGCGTGAAAGAAAAAGTGTATAAAGAAGCGCCTCAGCGAAAAACCTGTATTGCTATTTCCTTGCTTAAGAATGTAAGCCGTTTTGAATGGTTTTTGGAAAAAGCTACAGAACTGGGTACTACCGAAATAGTACCCCTCTTATGCAAGCGAACAGAAAAGGAACAGTTTAGAATGGATCGTATGCAGGGCATTTGTGTTAGCGCAATGTTGCAAAGTCAGCAATACTGGTTGCCTGTTTTGCATGAGCCAATACCGTTTGATAAATGGGTGAGTAAAGCTGGCGAGTATGAACAAAAATTTATGGCACATTGCGAAGAGCAAGCTCGTAAACAACCCTTGCGCAACGTAATAAATTACTCATCCTCTTCTGTGGTTGCCATAGGTCCTGAAGGAGATTTTGATGTAAAGGAGATTGAGCTCGCTTTACAACATAATTTTGTTCCAGTGTCATTGGGCGAAACCAGGTTACGTACAGAAACCGCAGGCATCGTTGCTGCTACTTGGATTTCTAGGAAAGATTAATCGAGTAAGCCTAAGTTGTTGGCAGCTTTTAAAAGCGATTGTGTATTGTGTACGTTTAACTTTTGCAACATATTTCTTCTATGCGTATCTACAGTATAGTTGCTTAAAAAAAGTTTTGCTGCTATTTCCTGGCTGGTCAATCCTTGCTCCAGTAATAATAGAATTTCTTTTTCTCTTCTAGTAAGTACGGGAATATTTTTTGGGCTGATGTCCAACTCCTGTAATTGTTGAAGGATTTTTTCATTGGCGCCTTTGCTTAAGTACACATTCCCATCCATTACTTTGTTGATGGCGTTTATAAGTTCTCCTCTTTCCATGTCTTTTAGCAAATAGCCATTAGCTCCTTTCCTTATAAGCTGGGTAATAATACCTGCTTCGTTAATAGAAGTAAGGCCTATAATCTTTACCAGTGTATTACTTTGTCTTATTTTTTCACAAAGCTGTAATCCATCTATATCGGGTAGATTAATGTCTAATAATATAACATCCAACTGTTTTTCTTCAGACAGGAGAGCAAGTGCTTCTTTACCAGAGCGAGCTGCCGCAATCACTTCCAGATACGTTTCTTCCTTCAGCATGGTTTTTATACCATCAATTACCAAGGGGTGGTCGTCTATGATTAGTATCCGTATCATTCTATACCTAAGGTATAAATATAAATACGGATCGGGAAAAACCATTATTTAATTCTCAGTAAGCAATATATCTATCATTACAGTGGTGCCTACATTTTTTTGCGAGTCAATAGATAATTCGCCATTCAGGTATTCTACTCTGTTTTTTATTGTTGTAATACCCATACTTTGTTTTTGGGCGGCTTCTACGGTGTCAAATCCTTTTCCATTATCCTCAATAGTGAGACTCAGTTGGTTATTGTTTCTATTTAACTGAATGATCGCACTGGTAGCAGAGGAATGTTTGATGATGTTATTCGTAAGTTCCTGTACTATACGGTAGAGCATAATTTCGGTAGCAGGGCTGAGCCGCTGCTCCATTCCATAAGATTGAAACGTGACTGATAGTATTTTGCCGGAGCTGATATTGTTGCTCATGTCTCGTAACGCTTCCGGTAATCCTACTTTGAGTAAGACTTCCGGCATCATATTATGCGCCACCCTTCGCAGTTCTTCCGAAGCATTGCTAATAAGTTCTTGTGTTTTTTTATAAAGAGGGTTGCCCGTGAGTTCAGGAGTATCACTTTGTAATGTACTATAATGCATTTTTACTGTGGAGAATAAACCGCCCAGGCCATCATGTAAATCTTTTGCTATGCGGGTGCGTTCTGTTTCCTGTCCGTTTATCATAGACTGCAGAGAAACTATTTGTTGCTGGCGTTCAAGGAATTTAATTTGTTCATCTTTTAGTAGTTTATCTTTTTCGGCAATGCTTCTTTTCTGGCTGCTATTTCTATATAGTAAGCCCAATATTGAAAGTAGAGCGATGGCGCCTATTCCTCCAAAGAGGAGAAGGCGGTTTCTTTCTTCTACTGCAATTTCTTTTTTTGTATTAGTCAGTGTGAGATCGACTATTTCTTTTTCTTTTTTCTCGTTTTGGTATTTTGCTTCCAGATTTAAGATATTTTTTTTTGTTTCCTGAGTAGAAGCACTGTCTTTATATATCATTTCGGATTCGGAAAATAGTAGCGCCTTTTCATATTGCTTTTTTTGTAAAGCGACCTTCTTTAAAATGCTGTAAAGTGTTGTTGTAACAGCATAGTTCTTATATTTTTTTGCGATGACAATAGTTTCTGTAGCATATTTTTCGGCAGCGGGCAGGTTGTTAAGTAGGAGGTACATACTGGCTATATTGTTGCCTGGCTGCGCTTTTAGGTACTCGTTGTTACTTTTTTCTGCAAGCTGATAAGACTGCAAATAATACCCAAGTGCTTTTTCATAATCTCCGACTGTTTTATAGTAATATCCAGCCGTATTAAAAACCAGATTGGCAATTACATTGTTTTGCATTGTGCTGTTCTGATAAATAGCAGTATCCAGATGAAGTTTTGCAGTGGGTAGTACGTTTATTTTAATGTAGGCATCGCAAAGGTCTAATTGATAGGTGGTGCTTAGCCTATTTTCGTCGGGGTAGTTTTTGAAAAGGAGCGCTTTTTTTGTATAGGTGATACCTTTTTCAATTTGTTTTTCTGCTATGAGGTTTCGTCCAATATTCCCATATACCTGCGGCAAAAGGTTTTCATAAATTGGATTATCTGAGTTCTCAATAATTGCGGCTGTTTTTGTTAAATGCTCAACAGCTTGTCCATAATTTGTTTGGAAGTAACATAACAACGCTTTAGCATTAAGTGAGTGAATCATAACCATTGTATCGCCTGTCTCGCGACTAAGTAGCTCGCTTTCATCAAGATACTTGGTGGCACTGTCGTATCTGGCAAGATTAGTATATGACATCCCTGCATTGTAAGTAATTCTCAGTGTTTTCTTTTTATCATTGAGCTGCTTAGCCAGCGGTAATGATTGTAGACAATAGGTAAGTGCGGAATCATATTGCCCCAAATTGAAATAGTATCGTTGTAGTTGTAGGAAAGCGTTTACATTATTACTGTCCAATGCTTTTTTATAGGCAATACGATGAAGGCTGTCGACAAAAAGAGAATCTTTTTTTTGTGTATGACCATTAAAAAAGGAGATAAGCAATAATAAAAAGCAAATTGCCGCCTGTTTCATTTCTCTTTGTTTGGAGAAAAGTACACTATTTCTTATAGCTTTATCTACCTAAAATAAGGTATATCTGGCACGGTGTTTCAGGTAAATTTTGAGTAAGGTTATCAGTAAGGAGGACGTTTATAACACTTTACAAATTTTCTTTACAATGCCCGGTCCTTCATAAACAAACCCTGTCCATACTTGTATAAGTGAACCGCCGGCTTTCAATTTTTCCTGTGCTTGAGTACCGGTAAAGATGCCGCCGGATGCTATAATAGGAAGCTGTCCCTGTGTTTTTTGATGAATATAGGATACGATTTCTGTAGTTCTTTGTTGTAAAGGAAGGCCGCTTAGGCCACCTGCTTCCTTTGCCAATTCTATAGATTTTTCAGAAAGCCCTTCTCTACTAATAGTCGTATTAGTAGCCACCAATCCGTCAAGTTTAATTTCCATGGCAAGATCGATAACATCATCAATCTGTTCTTTTGATAAATCCGGAGCTATTTTTAGAAAGACGGGTTTAGCCTGTGCTTTTCCATTATTTATCATGAGTAAATGGAGTAGGATTTTTCTCAGCGCATCTTTGTCCTGCAACTCTCGTAGACCGGGTGTATTGGGGCTGCTTACATTCACTACAAAATAGTCAACATAAGGATGTAATTCCCGAAAACAGATTTCATAATCTTTCCAAGCCTCCTCATTGGGAGTTACTTTATTTTTCCCAATATTACCGCCAATGATCAAAGGATATGTGGGTTTTCTTTTTTCTTGTAGCGTTCTCCATTGCTTTAATCGTTCGGCCACTTTTTGTACGCCATCATTATTAAATCCCATTCTATTTATAAGCGCTTTATCGGCAACTAGACGAAATAAACGAGGCTTATCATTGCCTGCTTGTGCTAATGGCGTAACCGTTCCTATTTCTACAAAGCCAAAACCCAATGCCTCCAATTCATTTAGATAACGGGCATTTTTGTCAAAACCGGCACCTAGTCCCACACAATTTTTAAAATGAATATTCACTACTTTTCTACTTGTAGCAGCGTTATTGTCAGGAGCATAAACAAAACGGATGATTGGCTTTAAACCAATTTTGCATAAAAGCTTAAGACTATTCATGGAGAAGTAGTGCACCCACTCAGGTGAAAACAAAAAAAGTAGTTTGCGTAAAAAGCTATACATCATTAGTTGAGTTGAGCTAGTTTGTCAATAATCGTTTCGTGAAGTAATACCGATAACATGCTTTTGTTATTCTCTAGGTCTAGAAAAGTCCATTCCGGTGATAGCTTATTCTTTATGGCAACCATAGAAGAAGAGGTTCTAATCTTGATACTACTTGTCAGGGAATCGTAGAGAACGTTATCCTGATCATATCGGCCTTTCAGTATTTGTGCGGTCAATTTAGCTGTCTCTTCTGGGTTTTGTATTTTTTCTGTTCTTTTAAATGTCATCAACATTAAAAAAGAGTAAGTTATTTTAATGTACTGGTCTTTTTCAAAGTGGATGGCATCGTAAACTTTACCGGTTTTGAGCGAATCCATAGTGACTATCATTTCCTCATTTTCAAAAATTTCCTCAATGGCCTCTTTCATATCTTCTCTGGCGGCAAAAGTAAATACCTGCGGATACATATGGTCAAGTAATGCATCAATGTTTGGGGCTCTGGTTGCTTCCATAAAGCCATCTAGCTGCTTTTGTAGTGCCATGTCCATTTGTGCTACCAGTGACTGAGAAAAAAAGAACAGTGTAATGAGTAGTAGACTTTTTTTCATACCTAGTTAGGCTTTATAGCTGCAAAAATACCATTGTTAACGGATGGTTGTAAAACTAGTTGACTTTTTACGGTAAGGGCAAAACGTAATCATAGAAAGCGGGGGAGAAAAAGCAGTGAAAAATTGTTTTCACGGGTTGATTCCAGTAATTTTGGTAGAAAGGTTGCATAAACAACTAAGAGATTGTATACTTAGCTAAATTAAAATAACCATGCAGGAAGCATATATTATTGCCGGCTATCGCACAGCGGTAGGTAAGTCAAAAAGAGGAGGATTTCGTTTTTTTCGTCCTGACGACCTGGCGGTAGAAGTAATCAAAGGGCTGATGGCAACGGTACCCCAGTTGCAAGCTGCTGAAGTAGATGATGTAATAGTGGGAAATGCGGTACCAGAAGCAGAGCAAGGATTGCAGTTTGGTAGGATAATAGCCGCAAGAGCTTTAGGTGAGCAGGTAGCGGGTGTTACGGTAAATCGTTATTGTGCTTCGGGGTTGGAGACGATTGCAATGGCAACTGCTAAAATTCGTACGGGTCAGGCAGACTGTATTATCGCAGGTGGTACAGAAAGTATGAGTTTAGTGCCTACAGCCGGATGGAAAACAGTGCCTTCTTATACAATCGCCAAAGAAGATCCTGATTATTATTTAAGCATGGGGCTTACGGCGGAAGCAGTGGCAAAGGAATTTAATGTAAGCAGAGAAGATCAGGACGAGTTTTCTTATCAGTCGCATCAAAAAGCAATTCAGGCGATAGAAAAAGGATATTTTAAATCAGGCATATTACCGATAACGGTGGAGCAGGTATATGTAGATGAAAAAGGAAAGAAGAAAACAAAGAGCTATGTTGTAGATACTGATGAAGGGCCAAGAGCGGATACTTCGCTGGCAGCATTACAAAAGCTGAAACCGGCTTTTGCAGCTGGAGGAGTAGTGACAGCTGGTAACTCTTCACAAACTTCGGATGGAGCAGCTTTCGTAATTGTGATGAGGGAGAAGATGATGAATCGATTAGGATTAAAACCCATAGGAAGGCTTGTAGCTTGTGCTTCAGCCGGAGTTCCTCCCCGCATTATGGGCATTGGTCCGGTAGCGGCTATCCCTAAAGCGCTTAAGCAGGTAAATATGAGTTTGAGTGATATTGATCTAATTGAGTTAAACGAAGCATTTGCATCGCAATCACTGGCGGTGATCAGAGAGGTGGGATTAGATCCTTCTAGGGTAAATATCAATGGTGGTGCTATTGCTTTGGGTCATCCATTAGGATGTACAGGTTGTAAACTTTCCATACAGGTATTGAATGATTTAAAACGGTTGAATAAAAAATATGGGATGGTATCAGCTTGCGTAGGGGGTGGTCAGGGTATAGCTGGCATAATAGAAAACCTTGCAGAATAAGGTTTAGGACTTTCAATTCTTTTACAATAGATTGAAAAAAATAAGGCAAACGGTTGCTTTGTTTTTTAAAATAGGTTTGTTGTACTTTTAAGCGGCTCTTACTATAAGAGCCGTTTTTTATATTTCAAGTTTGTATAATGATTCCTTCGGTCTTGACGGCATATGGTTTTACTACAGATAATGTGCAGGTAAGTTCTTTTGGGACCGGTCTTATCAACCATACCTGGAAAGTTGTGGAGGGTAAAAATGAATACATATTACAAAAGATAAACGATGCTGTTTTCCAAGAGCCGTATGCAATAGCGCATAATATTACGCTTATTGATAACTATCTAAAGCAACACCACCCCGAGTATCTCTTTGCCGCTCCTTTGCTTACAATAGAGGGTGAGCCGATGATTTATAAAGAGAGTGGTGGTTATTATCGGTTGTTGCCTTTCATTGCTGGTTCCCATTCCAAAAGTGTGGTAGAAACACCCGAGCAGGCCTATGAGGCAGCTGCACAATTTGCAAAATTTACCAGTCGCCTTTCAGGTGTGGATATACAGCAGTTAAAAATTACGATTCCTTTTTTTCATGATCTTACATTGCGCTATAGTGATTTTTTAAAAGCTATAGAGAAGGGAAATCCTGAAAGAAAGAAAACAGCGCAATCGTTAATACAACAATTAGCCTCTCATTCAGGAATAGTAGATAGATATAATACTATTATTGCTACCCCGTTATTTAAAAAAAGAATAACTCATCATGACACTAAAATAAGTAACGTGCTTTTTGATGATAAGGATAAGGGCTTATGTGTGATAGATTTGGATACAGTCATGCCCGGTTACTTTATTAGTGATGTAGGTGATATGATGCGTACTTACTTGTGTGCAGTAAGTGAAGAGGAAAAGGATATGCATAAAATTGAGATACGGGACGATTTTTACCGTGCAATTGTAGATGGGTATTATGGAGAAATGAAAGAAGAACTCAGTGAAGAAGAAAAAAACTCTTTTTTCTATGCGGGCACATTTATGATTTATATGCAAGCGTTGCGTTTCTTAACGGACTATTTGAATGATGATAGATATTATACCACGCACTATCCGCAACAAAATTTTGTACGAGCCACTAATCAAATAACGCTTTTAGAAAAACTATTAAAAAAGGAACACCAGCTTCAGTCATTTTCTAAGCAATACGGAAATGTTAGTTGATGTTTTGGTAGATAAATGCGTTCCTGGCTGTTGAGCTTTATTCTTGAAAGCGGTAAACTTATCTTTTAGTAGTTTTGTGTTTTAATATTGCTACTATGGGTGTTTGGAAACAATTAGCAGAATATCTCTTTATAAAGAAAAAAGATCCTAATAGGCCTGCATCAAAATGGGTAGGTTATATGCACGGTATCAATCGCATTACACTTTTTATTTTTATACTGTGTATTATTATACTGGCGATTAAACTGCTTACAAAATAATGGAGATCAGCTTGCTGACTGTAACCATCTTACAATTGAATCCGCTGCAGTAGCAGAAGCGTTGCCGTTTTGGGAAAGCAGGCTCCATAATTCTTCGTAATCTTTCTTGAGTTGTAGTCTTCTTTCTGTATTGAGTAAAAGGGCGTTCAATTCCGTCTCTAGGTTATGCTTATTCATTTCGTGCTGTATCAATTCTTTTACTACCGGCTTATCCATAATAAGGTTTACCAGCGAAATATAGCTAATCTTGATAACCCTCTTTGCAATTTGATAGGAGATAGAGGATCCTTTATAGCACACAACTTCTGGTATACCAAATAAGGCAGTTTCTAATGTAGCTGTACCCGAAGTAACCAATGCTGCGGCTGATTGCTGCAATAAGGCATATGTTTTATTGCTTACATACGAAACATTTTTGTAAGGCTGCAATAGCTCATCATAAAAACTCTCTTCAATGCCGGGCGCTTTGGCTACTATAAATTGATAGTTGGGAAAGCTGCTACTGGTTTGCAGCATAATGGGTAGCTTTTTTAGTATTTCCTGTTTTCGGCTTCCGGGTAATAAAGCAATTATTGGCTTGTCTGATAGCTGTTCGGGTTGTTGATTTTTTACATGTGCGATTACTTCTATAAGCGGGTGTCCAACATATTCTACCGACCAGTTCCATTTTTTTTCGTAATAGTCTTTTTCAAAAGGAAGTATTACCAGCATTTTGTCAATGCATTGCTTCATCATTTTCACCCGTCCTTCTTTCCAAGCCCATACCTGTGGGCTTATGTAATAGATTACTTTTAAGCTTTGCTCATGTGCCCATTTGGCAATGCGCAGGTTAAAGCCTGGGTAGTCGATAAGAATTAATACATCGGGCTGCCATTGTTGAATATCTTGTTTGCAAAAACGAAGATTTTTAAAAATAGTACGCAGGTTTTTTACCACTTCGATAAAGCCCATAAAAGCAAGGTCACGATAATGCTTTACCAGTGTACCACCGGCTTCTTCCATTTTATCGCCTCCCCAGCAGCGAATAACAGCAGCAGGATCTTTTTTCCGCAACTCTTTGATGAGATTGCTACCGTGCAAATCGCCTGATGCTTCTCCTGCAATAATGTAATACTTCATAAAAAGTAAAAGTAAAGAGGAAAAGGGAGAATGAGAATGCTTTGCTGTAATGTCTTTGTTACTGATTCGGTTTTAGTTGCAGAACGGTTTCAGGCAATTAGATTATTTAGTTAAACAACTTCAAAATCAGTATGCCAATACCGTACACAACTGTAATAAGAAAAATACCTTTGGCTGTTTTGTCTCTATGCGTATTGATGTAAAGTGTGAATAAAACCACATTGGCCAAAAGTGCCAAAGAGCCTATGGAGGTGATGAGCCGATTGGTATTGAATACAAAATCAATATACTCCATAAAGGAAAGTGTACGGAAATCACTTCTGATTAAGTAAATAAAAACAAGACCTAATAAAGGGCCCAGGAGGCCAAGAGCCATGCCTAATTGAAGATTATCTTTTTTAAAGATCATTTTTCCAGCTTTTTTCCAATTTTTCCTTTTGTGTATAGTTAGTAAGATCAAACTGCACGGGAACAAGGCTTACATACCCATTGGCTAGTGCCCATACATCTGTATCTTTTCCTTTATCAAAGTTAACGAACTCACCTGTTAGCCAATAGTACATACGACCATGTGGGTCTTGTCTTTCTAAAAAATCTTCTTCGTACTTGGCATAGGCCTGTCGGCAAATTTTTATGCCCTTTAAATGATCAGGGGGTAGGGAGGGAATATTAACATTAAACACAGTGTGCTTATCAAGCTTGGATGACAGCATTTGCTCTACAATACGGCGTGCATACTTTTTGGCTCCGCTAAAATCAGCCTCGATGCTATAGTCCAGTAAAGAAAATCCTGCAGAGGGAATACTTTCTATCGCTGCTTCAACTGCAGCAGACATGGTACCGGAGTAAATTACATTGATGCTGTGATTGGCGCCATGATTAATACCGCTGATACAGATATCTGGTTTCTGGTGCAAGATTTTATCTACCGCAAGTTTTACACAATCTACGGGTGTACCTGTGCAAGAGTAAGCTTCAATATCTTCAAAAAATTCTACCTTTTGTAGTCGAATAGGCTGACCAATGGTGATAGCATGTCCCATGCCTGACTGTGGCTTATCCGGAGCGACTACCACAACTTTTCCAAGATCTTTTACTGCTTCAACCAGGTTGCGAATGCCGGGGGCTGTAACACCGTCATCATTTGTTACCAGGATAACGGGGACTTTTTTACTCTTTGCTTTTTTAGATACTGTTTTACCAGAATATCGTTTAGCGGTTTTTTTTGTGGCTGCCATAAGTGATGCAAAATTGCTATTATTTTATAAAGAGCCAAATAGGAATTTATTGTGCTTATGGCAAAAAAGCGGAAGATATTTCCTGAATGATAATAAAATTAGTAATTTGCAGCTAAATAAATTAGTTTAAAATGAGTTTAGCTAATCAAAATATGAAGTATTTGCGGAAGCTCCGCGGGTGGACACAGCAGGAATTTGCCGACAAGCTTCGCATAAAAAGAAGCCTTATAGGCGCCTATGAAGAAGAAAGAGCGGAGCCGCGCATAGATATACTGGAAGTGGTGTGCGATATGTTTAAGCTCACATTAGACGAGATACTAAGAAAGGATTTGAGCGACAATAAAAGTAACTACCTCGCCAAGCGCAGGGCTATGAAACTAATCACCGGTCGTCCGGATATACCTTTTGTGCCGGTTAAAGCAGCAGCAGGATACCTTGCCGGTTATGCTGATCCAGAATATATTGATGAATTAAACACATTCACACTTCCTATGCTATCGGGTGGGCATTACAGAGCCTTTGAAATAGTTGGTGACTCTATGTTACCCACGCCTAGTGGCTCTGTTATTGTTGGTGAAAAAATAGACAATGTAGATGAGTTGAAAAACGATAGTACTTGTATTGTTGTTTCGAGAAATGAAGGCGTTGTGTATAAACGATTGCAGAAAAACGGGCGATCAAAAACAAAATATACTTTAGTAAGCGATAATCCTATTTACCATCCTTACACCGTCAATGCGGATGATGTGTTGGAAATATGGAAGGCACAGATAGTAATAGCTAAAGCAAATCAGCAAAGCCGCTGGGATATGAACCAGCTTACCAATATCGTCACTAATTTGCAAGAGCAAGTGTTTACCCTTAAAAATAAAATGAGTTAATGGGGAATAATCAACTGTAATATGATAATTATCAAGTAGTAGTAAAAGATTTTTTTGCTTCTTTTTGTCTTCATAAGTTACGGTTATATTTGCTGATCAGCATACTGTATGACAAAGAAACTAATCTGCTGCTGGGTATTTATAGCCTTAATCCTTTGTTGTTATTCCCAGGAAAAAAGCCTGCAAACAATAAAAGTAGTTACAGCTCCCTCTATTGATGGTAGCTTAGATGACGAAGCGTGGAAGCTTGTGCCTTCTGCTACAGGTTTTATTCAAAACTATCCTCATGCCGGCCAGCCGGCTTCTCAACGCACGGAAGTAAAAGTAGTCTACGATAATGGTGCAATTTATATCGGAGCATATCTGTATGATGATCCCATGTTAATAAGAAGACAGATCACCGCCAGAGATGAGGAACAACAAAAAGATCTGGATTATTTTTCTGTCTTTTTTGACACATATAGTGATAAGCAAAACGGTTTTCAGTTTTTAGTCACATCGTCCAATGTGCAGACAGATGCAAGGCTAAGTCCCTCTTCTCCACCCACTTTTGGCTCTTATGGCGATAAAACCTGGGACGCCGTATGGCATAGCAGAGTGAGTATAAAAAATGATGGATGGGTGGTAGAGATGCGCATACCTTTCTTTTCGCTTCGATTTTCCAAAGACAGTATTCAGCATTGGGGGCTGCAGTTTTTAAGATCAGTAAGAAGAAATAATGAAGTTAGTTTTTGGAGTCCGGTCGATCCACAGGTAAATGGATTTGTTAACCAATTTGGATTGTTGCAAAATCTCAGAAACCTGCGACCGCCTTTACGACTTAGTTTTTCTCCCTATGTATCAACTGGCATCAGCAGCATTCCTACAGCAACAGGCCATAGAACAGAATGGCTGAAGAGCGGTGGTATGGATGTGAAATACGGTATTAATGAAAGCTTTACCTTGGATATGACCGTTATTCCAGACTTTGGGCAGGTAATATCTGATAATGTTATCAATAATCTTACACCGTATGAAGTCCGCTTTGTAGATTATAGACCTTTCTTTACTGAAGGAACCGAAATATTTAATAAGGCGGGACTGTTTTATTCTCGCAGAGTAGGAGCTACCCCCACTAATCATTATGCCGTACAAGAGATGGCGGATAGTGATCCTAATTTAGAAATGATAAGAAATCCCGGAAGAACACAATTGCTAAATGCGTTTAAACTTTCAGGACGTACACGGAATAAATTAGGCATCGGTGTCTTTAACGCAGTAACGGCGCCTATGCAAGCCACCTATCGAGACAGAATCACAGGTGAAAGAACAAAAGTAGAAACAGAGCCATTGGCTAATTATAATATTATCGTTTTGGATCAGGCGTTGAAGGGTAGATCGTATGTTACGCTTACCAATACTAATGTAATGCGAAATGGATCTGCGAGGGACGCTAATGTGACCGGTTTGAATTTTAGTTTTTATGATAAAACAAATACGTATAATGTAAGAGGCTCGGCTGATTACAGTAAGATTTTTGGTGTAAATAGTTATGATGGATATGCCGGCTCTTTGCGCTTAGGTAAAGTGAGTGGCAAAGTGCAATACTCTGCGAGTAGCCTGCTGCGGTCAGATAGATATGATCCTACCGATCTGGGTTATTTGCAAACAGCCAATCAAATGATTAATACCGGTGAAATTGGTTATTATCAGTTTACGCCTACGAAGAATTTTATTAATTATAGTTATACGCTTAGTGCAGTGCATAGCTCATTGTATGAGCCCAGTAAGTTTAATAATATTGAATTTTCGGCCGCTGCATTCTGGATATTTAGGAATTTCTGGGATCTTACTTTGGTCGCCTCTTATTTACCGGATCAGCATGATTACTATGTGCTGGGCCGTCCTTTTGATAAATATGCCCGTCGTCCACAATATGGCTATGTATTAGCACAGGGTAGTAGTGATAGTCGAAAGAAACTTTTCTTTAGCTACAATTTATTAGTAGCCAATTTTTTTAAAAATCCGGAAAAAGAGTATTATCGTATACAGGGTGGTGTACGCTATCGATTCAATAATAAGTTTTCGCTAGAATTATCGCACCGTTACGAAACGGAAACAGATTATATAATTTCTGCTGGTAGAGGCATGGGCAATGAGCCCATCATGGCATTTGTAGATTTCAAAGAAGGAGAGTCTATCCTATCCGGTATTTATAATTTCACACCACGTATTAATCTTACGTTGCGCACTCGTCACTACTGGAGCCATGTACCGGTAAAACGGGCTGCTAATGTAGATAATAATGGTATGCCGATAAATGTGAATGCTGTAACTAATACCACGATGAATGTAAACTATTTCAATACGGATGCATTTCTTACTTGGGACTTTCGTTATGGGAGCCGTTTAATTGTAGGCTATAAAAACTGGCTTGGTGATACAGAAGGTATTGATGGCCTTACACATCGAAAATATCTACGAAACTTTAGAGAACAATTAGAACTAAGACATGGTAATGAACTGACCGTACGTTTTATTTACTTTCTTGACTATAACCAGCTTCGAAGAAAAAAATAATTGTCATAGCTGTATATCATTGGTAGCGATTAGTTCGCTGTCCGTAATAATAAAAGCACTTTCGTCTTTTTTAGGCTTTATAAGAAACGACCCGGTAAAACGACTAAAAGCGGGCAATACACAATATTTTTTTGTAAAATAATAGCAAGGAAGTTTTATAGATTGCTTCCCTTTCCCTTTCATAGCTATGCCGGGATGCATATGCCCACAAAAAGTATAGGCATCGTTAGGAACGTCATCCAGATCGTTCATATCATGAATAAAACAAAACTCATTGGTAAGTAAAGAGTGATGATGTACAGTAATAGCTGCGTCATCGTACCAGCTATCTTCCAATATATCGTGATTACCTTTTACTAAATGTACATCCAATGAAGAGAGGTCTTTTCGCCATTTTTTGAATAGCTCAATTTCACGGTTAGCAGCGCTATGTGTAAGATCACCTGTAATGATAAGTCGCTCTGCTTTGAAGAATAGTAAGTGGGCGAGCAGACGATGTAAATCATCTTTGTAAATATTCTGCGGTATACCAATACCTGATTGGCGAAAATGCCCGGATTTTCCTACATGTAAATCAGAAACGATTAATGTATGCGCATCTTCCCAGAATACGGTTCTTTCGGTGTTTAAAATTATATGCTGCTTTTTTATAATAAGAGATCGTAATGCTCGCATGTAGGCAAATCTAATACCTGCGTGTAGATAATAAAAGCATTATTTTTCTAATTGGGTCTGCATTTTTTTTATCCGGTCCTCCAGTTTTTCGGAAGATAAAGCTTCTCGCATACTGTCTACTTTTATCGGGAAACAAAATGGCGTTAACTGTGAAGGGAATGTAATATGTATAGAAGATTTTTGTATGCGCTGTAACATATCTCTCAGCCTTACTTCTTCCATTTGCTGATCAAAAACTTCCTGATAAGCTTGTCTCAATAAAACATTTTCCGGATCATATTCATTAAATACATTAAACAATAATGAAGCAGATGCCTGTAAGTGGCGAGCTTTTTTTTGCTCACCCGGTAATCCCTGGAAAAGTAGCCCGCCTATAACGGCTATATCCCTGAATTTTCGGCGAGCCATTTCTGTAGCGTTTACACTTCGTTGTATGTCTGTCAATAAGTTTTCATCACTGAATAATTCGGTTACATTAGTATCATCTACAGGAATAGGCTGATCGCTTAATAGTTCGAAACCATAATCATTCATGGCCAAGGAGAAAGTAATAGGCGTAATGCGACTTATGCGATAGGCCAATAAGGCTGCCATCGCTTCATGCACTAGTCGTCCTTCAAAAGGGTAAACGAAGAGATGAAAACCATCTTTGGTTTCTATGTGTTCAATAAGTAATTCATTTTTTCCAGGAACATGTGATAGGTTTTCCTGTAAATCAAATAAAGGATCCAGGATATCCAGTTCTTCATAAGAAGAGCTTCTTCTCTTTTTTCTTGATGAAGCTTTTATGTCTAATGCTTCTCTTAATTTTTTACCAAGATTAGCAGAGAGTGGCATACGTCCTCCTTCCCAGCTAGGTACTATAGATTTTTTAGCATTACTTTTTCTTACATAGGCCGTCATGTCTTTGATGAAAACAAGTTCAAGGTTTCTGCCAGATAAAGTGAAACTATCACCCGGTTGCAAGCGTGATATGAAATACTCTTCAATCACACCCACGTAGCCGCCGCTAACAAAACGAACTTTCATCATAGACTCACTTACAATAGTGCCAATGCTCAGCCTATGTCGCATCGCCAATCTTCTATTGGTGATTTTATATAGCTCGTCAACGATTTCTATTTTTTTATAGTCATCATAATGTTGCAACGCCTTACCTCCTGCAGTTATAAAATGCAGTAAGCTTTCCCATTCATCCTTTGGTAACTCTTTATAACAATAGGTGGACTGTATAATTGGTAATAGTTTTTCGGGATTAAAGCCGTCACCCACTGCCAGCGTATTTAAAAACTGTACCAAAACATCATAGCATAATAGTAGGGAAGGTTTACTTTCGATTTGTTTGTCTTTACTGGCCGATTTTAAAGCAGCTACTTCTGCTAATTCGAGTGAGTGGGTGGGTAAAAAATAGATCGTACTTGTTTCTCCCGGGCTATGCCCACTTCTTCCCGCTCTTTGTAGAAAACGAGCTACGCCTTTGGGCGACCCCACTTGTATAACAGTTTCTACCGGTCTAAAGTCAACACCCAGATCCAGGCTGGCTGTGCAGACAACTGCTTTTAAATTTCCTGTATGTAAATTTTCTTCTACCCAGTTGCGAATTTCCATATCAATGGAGCCATGATGTAAGGCAATGCTACCTGCGAGTTCGGGAGAGGTATCGAGCAATGCCTGATACCATCGTTCGCTCATCCCACGAGTATTAATAAAGATGAGAGTAGTTCTGCTCTGTTGTATGATAGGAATAACTTTTTCAACCAGTTTTAAGCCCAGATGGCCAGCCCATGGATATTTTTCAATACTATCAGGTAGGATGGATGCGATTTTTATTTTCTTATCTAGCAGAGCTTTTACAATGATTCCATTTTCTCTGGTCGATGATAGTAATACTTCCTTTGCTTCCTCAAGGTTGCCAATAGTCGCAGATATTCCCCAGATATTTGCCGTAGGAATATCTATATCTCTTTGCCGGGAAATAATATAGGCTAAAGCAAGTTCTACCTGCACGCCTCTTTTGCTTCCTATTAGTTCATGCCATTCATCTATGGCAATTGTTTTAAGCGAGGAAAAATAACTTGCATTTCCTTTTTGCGCAAGCAGCAGGTGAATACTTTCCGGAGTAATGATCAATATCTCCGGCATATCTTTTTTCTGACGCTGCCTTTCGGTCGTAGATGTATCACCGTTTCGAATGCCTACTTGCCAAGGTATAGCCAGCTCTTCCAACACTTCCTGCATTGCTCTTCCTATATCCTTCGCCAGTGCACGTAAAGGAGATATCCATAATAGCTGCAAGCCATTTTTCTTTTTTAAACGAAAGTCTTTGGGGTGGTTATTAATGTACTGAATGAGCGAACCTAAGAAAACAGAGAATGTTTTACCAAATCCTGTTGGCGCATTTATCAACCCGCTTTTATTGTCCAGAAGGTATTGCCAGGCTTCTTCCTGAAAAGGGAAAGGTGTTTTGTTGTCTTTTGCCAGCCAATCATTTATTAGTTGGTATCCCTTTGTTTCCTGCAACTTCATTTTTTCGTCGGTATTATTTTATTGCTAAATAAAGCTACGACAGGTTGGGGTGACTAGGAAGTACAAGGAAAACAAGTAAACGAAAAATATTTTTATGGCCCATACATTATTCACGAATAATGTAAATAATGATTTTGATAGCCTTAATTCACCGTTTTCACAGCGCCGTCCTGCCATTTAATAAAATAGAGCTTTTTGTTTTCGAAATAATCAAGTGTGGCAGTATTACGATTCAATACGGGTTGGATATTAAACTGGGTAAAAAGATTGTGATCGTTACTTCCTAAATGGGAAGCAAGCTCTTTATCGTGTGCCAGTAAAAGATTGATAAATTTCCAGGAGGTTTCAAATCCCCGAAAAACCATATCGCTGGGGCGTGCATACATCTCTTCGTAAAAACGATTGTTGATGGATTGGCTTAATGCATCTGTCTTTGTGCTATAGAAGGGTGTGCTGTAGATTATTTCAAGCCCTTTAAAATCGGGATCTATAAAATCCTTTGATATAGCATCCCAAGTAGGCATGCCAATAACAGAAAGCGGATAGCTTTTATTTAATACAGCCAATTGTTTGGCAAGCCTTTTTCCAAAATTTACATCAAGACTGCCGCTAATGCAGATTGTCTTGCGTGTAGTGTCCAAATGAGTTTTTAATTGTGCAACGGTAAAACTATCGGGAAGGTCTACATATTTTAGCCGTAGCACTTTATCGGTAGTTATTTTTTCGAAATCGGTGAATGTATTTTTTACAATATCGTCAACATTACCTTTTCTTCTAAATACCACTATGGGGTTAATTGCATAATGTTGTTGGATATATTGATAAATGCCCTCACATTGTGTTCTTAAGGTGGGATTTAGAATAACAAAAAAAGCATTGCTGATGGTGCCGGCATCGTTGGGTACCGTAGCATTGATAACAGGTACATTCTTTTTCAAAGCATGTAAGGAAAACGTTCTTACTTCATTACTGCTGCAATGTGCAATGATGAGGTCTACATTTTCCAACTCAGGACTTTCTAATTGTTCTGCAAGAGATGTAGTGGCCGATCGTGTGTCGTATATGTAAATATCTACATTGGGATTTTTTTGTGCTAAAGAATCGATAGCCATTTTAGCTCCTTCATAGAACTCCAACCCGGAATTTATATACTTGGGAAAGACAGTATTCGCATGTTTGTATTCGCTGGTAGGTGTAAAAGCAGAATCTAGAAACAGAGGTGCAAAAATGGCAACCTTATAACGTTGTTTGGTTTCTTCTTGTGCATTAAGTACAAAAGAAATGCATAACAACAGGCTAATTGATAGGATAAGTTTCTTCATTAGAGTCAATATATGCTTTTAATTTATTCCCACTCTATCGTTGCAGGCGGTTTACTACTGATGTCGTAAACTACCCTGTTAATACCCCGCACATTGTTGATAATTGAATTAGAAACATGAGCAAGGAATTCGTAAGGTAAATGTGCCCAATCTGCCGTCATTCCATCTACACTGGTTACAGCTCTTAATGCTACCGTGTATTCATATGTTCTCTCATCGCCCATTACACCTACACTTTTAACCGGTAGCAAGATGGCACCCGCTTGCCAAACGGTTGCATATAACTGATGATCTTTCAACGCTTTTGTATATAGATAATCTGCTTCTTGCAACAATTGTACCTTTTCCGCAGTAATTTCTCCTAAAATGCGGATGGCTAATCCGGGACCCGGGAAAGGATGACGATCAATCATTATAGCAGGAATACCCAATTCTCGTCCTACTTTTCTTACTTCATCTTTAAATAAAAAACGCAGGGGTTCTACAAGAGAAAGATGCATCTTCTCAGGAAGGCCGCCCACATTGTGATGCGATTTTATCGTTACAGATGGACCGTGAACAGAAATGCTTTCTATTACATCCGGGTAAATAGTTCCTTGTCCCAGCATTTCTACTCCTTCAATTTTAGCAGCTTCTTCCTGGAATACATCGATGAATAATTTACCTATTGCTTTTCTTTTTGCTTCCGGGTCTGTTTTTCCGGCTAACGCATCATAAAAGCGTTCTTTTGCATCAATGCCTTTTACATTTAATCCTATGGCAGCATAGCTTTCTAATACACTGTTAAATTCATCTTTACGCAATACGCCATTGTCTACAAAAATACCGTATAGCTGTTCGCCGATTGCTTTATGGATAAGTGTTGCTGCGATGGTAGAATCTACGCCACCACTTAGTGCCATAATTACTTTCTTGGAGCCAATTTGCTTTTTTAAGGAAGCTACTGTATCGCTCACAAAATGTGCTGGTGTCCAATCTTGAGAACAATGGCAAATGTTTACCAGGAAGTTATGTAGGATTTTTTTTCCTTCCGTAGAGTGGTACACTTCAGGGTGAAACTGTAATCCATATAGCGGGTGTGTTTCTGTTTCTTTCTGCTTAAAGGCGGCAACAGGAATGCTCTCCGTGGTGGCCAATACTTCGAATGTGTCAGGTAGTTCCAGTATACTGTCACCATGACTCATCCAGGCCTGACTTTCTTTTGCTACACCCTCTAGTATGTTATCTTCTTTTGCTATTTGCAGGGCAGCTCGTCCGTACTCTCGTTTATTGCTTTTCTCCACTCTGCCGCCAAACTGTTTGGCAGTAAGCTGCGCGCCATAGCAGATTCCCAAAACGGGTAAATGAGTAATAAATTCTTTTACGGGTACATGCGGTGCCTTTTCATCGTTGACGGAAAAGGGAGAGCCCGAAAGTATGATACCTTTTAGCCCGGGTTCGTAGGTAAATTCTTTGTGATAGGGGATAATCTCACAGTAAACATTTGCTTCACGTACAGCCCTGGCTATCA
>CAZPPM010000025.1:0-32467 GCA_964588445.1 uncultured Citrobacter sp. | reverse complement strand
CGTTTAAGTAGCGCAAGATACTTGAGTTCCGTCAAAATTAGGAGTGTCTGTCTCACTATTTCAGTGACAATCAAACAAATTCATTGAAATCTTCCTTTGTCCAAAAAGAATATCAGAAACTACTATAAAAAAATATCCACAGGTATGTGCGAAAGTTCAACAGGCTTTAGGCGTCTTATTCCGCAGAAATGTTTTTATATGAAGAAACCTGTGTTTTTCCTTTTTGTAGCTATTCTTTTCTCTTTTGTATCTAACTCTCAAACCATTAGAGGGAAGGTTGTGGATCTGGTTGATAATACCCCCTTATCCGGAGCCCGTCTTACACTTGTAACAATAAAAGATACAACTCAAAAAATAGACGTTATCGCAGACAAAGAGGGTCGGTTTAGTTTTACTAACTTATCCATCGACTCATTCAATTTTCAAGTCAATTTTATTGGTTATGAGCAGTTTACACAACCCGTTGCTACAAATGATTCTACCTCGATTATAGAAATGGGAACTCTTTTTGTTCCTAAAAAGACGGTAGAGCTGGGAGGTATAGTGGTTACGTCAAAAGCGCCACCCGTAGCACAAAAAGGAGACACTACACAATACAGCGCCAGTCAATTCAAAGTAAACCCTGATGCGACTGTAGAAGATCTTGTTAAAAAAATGCCCGGCATTACTGTAGGTAGGGATGGTACCGTAACAGCTCAAGGCGATCAGGTGCGTAAGGTAACCATTGATGGAAAGGATTTTTTTGGCGATGATGCAACGGCAGCATTGAAGAATCTTCCTGCAGATCTGGTAGATAAAATACAGGTATTCGACAGATTGAGTGAGCAATCTCAGTTTACGGGGGTGGACGACGGAAACTCCGTAAAAGCAATCAATGTGGTTACCAAATCCGGTATGAAAAACGGGCAGTTCGGAAGATTGTATGCGGGATATGGAACAGATGATCGGTATAATGCCGGTGGTAACGTTAGCTTTTTCAAAAACAACAGACGCGTTTCCTTAGTAGGAAATTTCAATAATATTAATCAGCAAAATTTTGCCTCGCAGGATTTATTAGGCCTTACCAGCAGCGGTCGTGGCGGTGGTGGATTTGGTGGTGGCGGCTTCGGTGGCGGTGGTTTTGGTGGAGGCGGTGGCAACTTCAATGTTGGGCAGTCTGCCGGTATTAGTAGAACAAATGCTTTTGGCATCAATTTCAACGATAAATGGGGTAAAAAGCTGGATGTACAGGGAAGCTATTTCTTTAATAATAGTACTAACGAAAATCAAAGTACCTCGCGAACGCAAACACCAATAGAAGAAGAGACCCGGTTTTCGGATATCATTAGTCGCTCACGTACAAAGAATAATAATCATCGTATAAACATGCGCTTAGAATATAGAATTGATTCCAACAACTCTATTATTATCATGCCTAATGTTAGCTTTCAAAATAATCGATCTGAAAGTTTTTCTGATGAAAAAACCTATTATGGTGTAAATGACACAGCTAATACGGCTCTGAGAAACGATCGAAGCATACGAGACGGTTACAATATCCGTAACAGTGTGCTTTGGCGTCATTCGTTCAAAAGCAAACGAGGACGCACCTTATCCGTTAATCTTACTACCAATTTCAGCAAGAATGATGGAGAAAACTTTAACCTTGCACAGTTTCGTTTCTTTGACAGAGATTTTCCGGGATACTTTCGTGACTCTTTACCGGATCAATACCGCATAAATCCCACTAACGGGCACACGTTGTCTTCTAATATTTCTTATACAGAACCTATTGGCGCAAAAGGGCAGTTGCAGATAAGCTATGAGCCTTCTATATCAAAAAACAAAGCCGATCAGGAAGCTTATTTATTTAATGCTATCGATGATAAGTATTCTGAATTTGTGTCTTCGCTTTCCAACAAATTTGAAAATACCACCACCACTCACAACGGAGGAATCAATTATCGGTTAGGCGCCAGCAGAGATAATCAATTTTCTGTAGGCGTTAACCTGCAACACTCTACTTTGGAAAGCGAGCGTATTTTTCCAATTGTGGGTAATGTAAACCAAACATTCACCAACCTTTTGCCTCGTCTTATGTGGCGTAGAAAGATTTCTCCCCGCAGTAGTTTTAATATATTTTATCGTGCAAACACCAACTTTCCAAGCGTAACACAACTGCAAGATGTTGTAGACCCTTCAAATGCATTACGTGTAAGCGTAGGTAATCCATCGCTTAAGCAAGCTTACACTCATTTTGTCACAGGTCGTTATAGCTTTACCAATACACAAAAGGGGCAAAGTTTCTTTGCTAATGTTTTTTTACAAACTGCGCAAGACTATATTACCAATGCTATTTATATAACTGGTCAGGATAGTATTGTTGCCGGGAAAGAAATTGATAAAGGCGTTGAGCTTACGAAGCCCATTAACCTAAGTGGTTATAGAAATTTCCGCTCTTCTTTTGTGTATAGCATGCCGCTTAATTTTATTAAATCAAATATTAACTTAAGTGCCGATTTTGGCTATTCTCGTTTACCCGGTTTAAACAACTATAAAAACACTCTTACCAAAAATTATGTGTATGGTGGTGGAGTAGATCTTACCAGCAATGTAAGCGAGTATATTGATTTCAACCTTTCTTATAAAGTAAGTTTTAACGATGCAGAAATTATTGGCGGCAGAGGCGTAGCACAGGACTTTGTAAATCAGGCGGCAGGTTTTCAATTTAACCTGCTTTCCAAAAATGGCTGGTTCTTGCAAAATGATTTAGTGAACTCCAGCTACTCAGGATTATCGAATGCAGAATTGGATCAAAGTTTTTGGTTGTGGAACTTGGCTTTGGGCAAAAAGTTTTTAAAAAACAGATCGGGAGAACTTAAGCTTTCTGTTTTTGACCTTTTGAAACAGAACCAAAGTATAAGCCGAACGGTAACTGGTGGGGGCGTTATAAGAGATGTTCAGACACAAGTGCTACAACAATACTTTATGTTAACGTTTACGTATAGTCTTAAAAATTTTGGTGCTCCGGCCAATAACAGAAGCAATGGACAGGGAGAAAGACGCCAATGGGGTGGACATGGTGGTGGTAGTGGCCGCCCCGGCGGGCCAGCCATGTTTTAAACACGGTATTCAGTGGTTGGCTGACATATATTATTGTGACCATCGACGGTTTGTCACAGACTAAAAAAGTTCTTTGGTAAGAGCGGTTTGTATATGGATATTAAAAGCTGTAATATCGCTTTAATAAAACTATCCGGTACGGTGTTGGACGAAAGGCAATTGGTTGAAAAGTTAAAAACTGGCGATGAAAGCGCTTTTAAAGCTATTGTAGATAGTTGGCAGGATATGGTGTATAATACAGCCTTTGGCATTGCGCAAAACGAGGCTGATGCTGAAGATATTGCACAGGAAGTTTTTATTCAGGTATATCAGTCTATTCGTTCTTTTAAAGGTGATTCAAAGTTTTCAACTTGGCTTTATCGTATTACTATTACAAAAGCGTTGGATCATGAGCGCAAGAAAAAAAGGAAAAAGCGGTTTGCGTTTATCAAAACCCTTTTCGGAGATGAAAATGAAGTGCTTGTACACTTACCGGATTTCAATCATCCCGGTGTCGCGTTAGATAAAAAAGAAGACTCCAAAGCTCTTTTTAAAGCAATAGGGCAACTTCCTGAGAATCAAAAAATTGCTTTTACATTACACAAGATAGAGGGGCTTAGCTATCAGGAAGTGAGTGACGTAATGCAAAACACCATATCGTCGGTTGAGTCGTTGATGCACAGGGCTAAAACAAACCTTCGAGCCAGTCTGGAGGATTATTTTAAAAAGAACGGATAACTGCAAAAGTTTTTTTTTCTATTGGCGTCTAAAAATAGTTCAAATATGAAGCAACGAGAAGAATTAGAAAGAAAGATTGATGATGCTTTAAGTAGCATAGAAGGCATCGGTAAGGTTACTGCACAGCCTTGGATGTATACACGCATCAGAGAAAGGTTGTTGCGGGAGCAAAAATCTTTTTGGGAAAAGGCGGCCATCTTTTTATCTCGTCCTGGTATTGCCATTGCGGGTCTGTTACTCATCCTTATGATCAATTCTTTTGTTTTGCTTAAAACAGAAGGCTCAACAACCGATAAAGCAGAATATGCTGATGCAAATCAGGTAGACAGTGAATCGATGATTGCCAGTAGCAGTAGTTTTGAATATGAAAAATTTGTGCAGCCATGAGTAGCGGTAAAACCAATAAGCGCCTTCTTATCATTATTGCGGTTTTGCTAATAACGAATATTGGTGTCTTTGGCTATTTTCTTTGGTTTAAAAAAGGAGACCATGAAAATAAAACGGGTAGGTCAAAAAATGGTATATCCGAAACGCTAAAAAAAGATGCGGGATTTAGCGATGAGCAGGTTGCTAAGTATAAAGAACTCAAAGACAAACAAAGGCAAACAATTCGACCCATGTTTGATCGCATGAGAGAGCTAAAGGATAGTCTTTTTGTATTAATTGGCTCGCAAGATCAAAACGATTCTCTTATAAACGCAATAGCCAATAAAATTGCCGACCAGCAAAAAACGATTGACTTGCAGACATACAATTATTTCAGAACCCTTCGCTCTTTATGTATGCCGGAGCAACTTCCAAAATATGACTCCATCGTTATTAATATGCTAAAGGGCATGGGTGGCTCATCATCCGATAAAAAAAATAAATAGTTTATGAAACGCACTTTTTTATTCTTTACTTCCCTTTTACTATTGACATCTCTCTATACTAGTGCTCAGGGAGGCGGTTTTCAACGAGCTTCCGTAGAAGAAAGGGTTAAAACTGTTCACAACAAAATTGACAGTGCGTTTAAGCTTGATGCAGATAAACTAAAAAAAGTTGATGATGTTTTTACCACTTTTTACAAGGAGCAGGATAAGGTTTTGCAAGAACTAATGCAGGGCGGTGGTCGACCCAATCGTGAGGCCATGCAAGAAAAAACAAAACCCTTAACAGACGCTCGTGACAGTAGTCTTAAAGGCTTACTTACAGACGATCAATATACAATCTGGAAAGAAAAAATTGAACCCTCACTTCGTCCCGGAGGAGGTAGAGGCCCCGGAGGTTTTGGTAGGGGTGGAAATTAGTAATTTTTAGGGTTAATGGTAGTTACACCCTTCCCGGCTGCTGAGGAAACTTAGTGCCGGGATTTTTTTTTTATGTCTACTATATCGGTCGCATATGCGGCCCTGGTTGAGGGTTTACTTAGAAATAGTTTTTATTTAAGCGAATCTTTTTTCTCGCAAAGAAGTAGCAAACTCACTAATTTAAGCAATCGGCATTTCCAGTCGTAGAGAAGTTCCTTTACCGGGAAAAGAATGAAGAACAAGATTTGCATGATAGTATTCTGCTCTATTATAAATGTTGGCAAGACCAAAGCCTTTTTTTGCCGTGCTTACATTAAAACCGCGACCATTATCCTCTATTACTAAGTCAACTGTTTTTGTAGTAGATGCTATCCTCACCAGAACCAAAGTTGCTCCCGAATGCTTAATAATATTTGTTAACTGTTCTTGTACTATTCGAAGTATCGCCAATTTCTTTTCAGGAGTTGTGTGAAGCTCCATGTTCTCTTCACAACTATTTTCATAAACAACATTCAGCTTACCGCTACTATTAATAATTTGAATATGCTCTTCCATTGCTGCGTCAAGGCTGATGTCTCGTAAAATTCCCGGTGCAAGACTATGGCTTATCTTTCTTATTTCAAGTATAGCTTCATTGAGATATTCTAAGCTCTTCTCTACAAATTTTTTTTCTACTTCTGGTTTAGCAATTGATGCTTCCAATAATAATTTTGCAGAGCTTAGTATTTGATTGGCATTATCATGAAGTTCTTCAGCAAAGTTTTGCCTATCTCTCTCTTGCGAGTTAATGATGGCTCTTATAGTATCTCGCTTGTTTTTTTTATATTCTTCGGCTCGTTGCTCTTCTACCAGTAACTTTTTTGTGATATCTAAGGCCACGGCTCCAACCAAGCTTACGCCGTTAATTTTTGTAAGGGGAAAAGCAAAAATTTGATACCATTGTTTTGATCCGTCTTTAGTTTTATATGTTTCTACTCTCTCGATGGATTGCCCCGTTTCCCATAAACTCTTGTTCTTATGAATAAAAATTGTAGCCACTTGAGGGGGAAGTAATACCTCTACAGATTTTCCTATTGAGTTTTGCGGCAGATTAAAGTTGTCAATACTCAACTTGTTTAAATAATGAAACACGCCCTTATCATCAATTATCCAATTCATCGTCGGTGTGTTTTCCATAAAAGAACTGAAGCGCAGCTCAGAGTTGCGCAGGTTTTCTTCAACGATTTTCTTCCCATGAATTTTTTTATGTATTCCTACAAGCTTGAGTGGCGCTCCATCTTTATCTCTTTCGGCAATCATACCCCTATCGAGCACCCATAAATATCCCTCATTCTTTGTCTTTAACCGGTACTCTAATTCATGATATTCGATTTTCTGTGTATTGTATAAATTATCTATTGCATGAATTTTTGGAACATCTTCCGGGTGGACGTGGTTTAACCACTCAAAATAGTTATTCTTAAACTCTTCTTCCTTATAGCCGAGCATTGATTTATAGAGGGGTGAATAATAGGCCTCCTTCGTTAAAAAATTAAACTCCCAAATGCCGTCTTTACCACTATCTAGAACAAATTTTAGCTTTCTATCCTCTTCTATTTTCTGCTTTTTTTTCTTCCTTGCTTCTGTAATGTTATTTGCTATTATTAAAACACCTACAATTTTTTGATGCTTGTTAATAATGGGCATATAACTTACAAATAACCAGTGTTCTGTGCCAGCATTATCTTCAACATGATGCTCGTATTCTATGTGTTCGCCCGTTAATACTTTTTCAATACACTCTTTTATATAAGAACGCCTGTCGGGATTAACATTGGTAAGCAGCGCTTCGTTTTCTTTTAGCTGAATTTTTTTGTTAAACAGGCTTAGCGTGGTAGCTAAAGAGTCATTGACAGTAACAACATTCAGTTTTGTGTCAACAATAATTACAGCGCTTTGCGACTTGTGGATGATTTCGTCCCATATACATAAACTATTATTCCCTATCTCTTCGGAATCGTCTACGCTAGATGCTTCTTTAAAAACAAGCAGTATTAATTTCTTCTCCAACGCAGCAGCATTGCTTGTTGGAAAAAAAGTTACTTCTAATTTTTTTATCGGATTTTCCCGTAAGGAAAATCCCAAAAATTGTTTCTCTTCCTTCTTTATTGAAAAAATATTCGTACTGTAGAGCGCTTTCTTGAGTTCAACAGGTGTGTTGTTGATTGCATCAAAAAATCGACAATTGTTTAGTAAAAAATTTTTATCTAGTAGTTGTTTATCAGTAAGCCCGGTTATACTCAAAGCAGCTTTGTTAAAAAAAAGAATTTCTGCGCTTTTGTTATATAAGATAGCTCCATGTTCTATCGTACCTGTAATTCTAGATAAAAAGTCAGGATGTCCTGCTAAAACAGAGAACAGACCCTGAGTTGACATTTTTTTCAGTGGTCTTTGATTTTCCATATGCTATAAAAAGGTTTAATGTGCTTCCAGCCAGTTGGCTCCCTCGCCACACTCCGCTATCACAGGAACATCGTGGGGTAATAATAACGCCGACTGCATATTCTCTATTATCAAGGGCTTTAGCGCTACTACTTCTTCTTTGACTGCATCAAAAAGTAGTTCATCGTGCACCTGCAATATCATTTTGCTTTTCATTCTCGCCTTTCGCATTGCAATATGTACTTTTTGCATGGCGATCTTAATCATATCTGCCGCTGTTCCTTGTATAGGCGAGTTAATAGCGTTTCTTTCGGCAAAACCACGAACCGTAAAATTAGCAGAATTTATATCTTTTAGCCAACGTTTCCTTCCCTTAAGGGTTTCCACATATCCGTTTTCCCGGGCAAAGTTGATTGTTTCATCCATATATTTTTGAATACCCGGAAATTGCTTTTTATAGTTGTCGATTATTTCTTTCGCTTCTGTGCGAGAGATGCCAAGGTTATCTGCAAGACCAAAAGCTCCTTGGCCATAAATAATACCAAAGTTGACACTTTTTGCTTTGTAGCGCATTTCCTTGGTTACATCAGCTTCGGAGATGTTATACACTCTTGCGGCTGTAGCAGTATGAATATCTGTACCACTACGGAAAGCATCACACATATTTTGATCGCCACTTATTGCTGCTACAATTCGTAGTTCTATCTGCGAATAGTCTGCGGAAACTATTATATGATTCTCGTCTCTTGGTATAAAAGCTTTTCTTATTTCTTTTCCTCTTTCTGTTCGTACCGGAATATTTTGAAGATTGGGGTTATTACTGGCAAGCCTTCCCGTAACTGCCACCGCCTGGCCATATGTAGTATGTACCCTTCCTGTTTTTGAATTAATAAGTTGGGGTAATGCATCAACGTACGTTGACTTAAGTTTTGTAAGTTCTCTGAACGTTAAGATGTCTTCTACAATCGTGTGTCCTTTGGCTGCCAGCTTCAATAAAACATCTTCCCCTGTTTGGTATTGGCCTGTTTTTGTTTTTTTTGCGGAAGGATCTAGTTGAAGCTTGTCAAACAAAACCTCTCCTAACTGCTTTGGAGATGCCAAGTTAAACCTTACACCCGCCTGCTTGTACACACTTTCCTCCGCAGTCTTACTGTCTTTTTCTAATTGCGCAGAGTATTCATTTAAAAACGGTTCGTCTATCCTCACTCCCTCATACTCCATATCTACTAACACTTTTACCAGCGGTGTTTCTACTTCTTTAAACACTGTTTCTACCTGTCTTTCTGATAAAAGGGGGACAAAAGCATTCTTTAGCTGTAAGGTTATATCGGCATCTTCCGCGGCATAGTCTTTTATTTTTTCTAATGCTACATCCCGCATTGTTCCTTGTGATTTTCCCTTCTTGCCAATCAACTCTTCGATAGATACCGGTATATAGCCCAAAAAGCGTTCGCTTAAAACATCCATTCCTCTTTTTCCATCGGGCTCTATTACATAATGAGCGAGCATGGTATCAAAAATTTCTCCGGCAAGTTCTTTTTCATACCACTTCAGGATAAGCATATCATATTTCAGATTTTGACCTATCCATTTTTTTGTTGTATCGTTAAAGAGCGGGTCAAAAAAGGAAAGTATTTTATGTGTTTCTCTTTGATCGGTCGGGCAGGGAATATAAAACGCTTCTCCTGGTTGTACAGCAAAGCTTAGCCCTACCAATTCTGCTTCGTTCGCATCAATTCCTGTTGTTTCTGTATCAAAGCAAATTTCATCGTGCTGTTGTAAATAAGCAACCAGCTTTTCCAGCTCTTTTTCTTCCGTAACAACCGTATACGTATGGGGTGTGTTGTTGATATTTTTATCTGCTGAAGAAAACATGTTTTCCAAGCTGTCTTCTACTACAATCGTCTTTTCTTTTTTTACCTCTGGTTCTACTATGTTTCCGAATAAATCTGTTTGTACGCCTTGTGGTATTTCTTTTTCTATTATTCCTTTTGAAGCAGATGCAACAGAAAAATCTTCGCCCAGTAATCGCTTACCCAATGTTCTAAACTCCAACTCTGCAAATACCTCTTTTAGTATATCCCTATTCCATTCTTTTACTTTGAAGGCATCTTCATCAAATGAAACCGGTACATTTGTAATGATAGTTGCAAGCTTTTTAGAAAGAATAGCATTTTCTTTTCCGTCTCTTACTTTTTGGCCTACTGCTCCTTTAATATTTTCAGCATTTAATAAAACTTGTTCTACCGTTTCATATTCTGCTAGTAGCTTGGCAGCTGTTTTTTCTCCAATACCTGCAATGCCAGGTATATTATCTACAGCATCGCCCATAAGCCCTAATATGTCTATTACCTGAGATACATTTTTTATGTTCCATTTTGCGATTACTTCTTCCGGGCCGAGGATTTCCGCATCACCGCCCTGATAGCCCGGCTTATAAATTTTCACTTTCTCTGTAACGAGTTGACCATAATCCTTATCGGGGGTAACCATGTAGACCTCGTAACCTGCTGCTTCAGCCTGACGACTCAGTGTTCCAATAACATCATCTGCTTCATAACCGTCCTTCTCAATGCAGGGAATATTAAAGCCTTCGATTATTCGTTTAATATCCGGAATTGCAGCTAAAATATCTTCCGGTGCTTCTTGCCTGTTAGCTTTATAATCTGCAAAATCTGTATGGCGTTCTGTAGGCGCATGTGTGTCAAAACACACGGCCATATGCGAAGGCTTTTGCTTGTTGAGAAGATCGACCAATGCATTCGTAAAACCAAATTGGGCGTTGGTGTTTTTGCCTTTTGCCGTAAGGCGCGGACTTCTTATAAGTGCATAATAGGCCCTAAAAACTAGTGCAAGGGCATCCAGCAGGAAGACTTTTTTTGCCATGCTGCTAAGTTAAATCTTTCGGGCACCAAGACCATATATAACAAAAAAGTCCCAGGCAAAAGCCGGAACTCTTTTTATTTAAACTAAACTCTGCTCAGGGTTTATATCGTTAGCAAACGCCTTTATCTTACCAAGCTAGCCTGAACCGGCGAAGCCTGATTGTAGGACGTTGCATTTTCTACAGCTCTTGCCTGTTTTGAAGAAGAAGCCTCGGGAGTACTTGTTCTATAGGCCTCTGCAGTGTCAAGCGCATTGCTGTCTTTATGAATAAAATTGAGATATAAAGCGAAAAAAAGAAGGTTAAAGGCGAAGAAGTTCGTCACTTTACGTAAGCGGTTTCTCATTTTACTGGATTTTTAGTGGTTTCTTTTAACAGCTCTGGAGCTGCTTCAAATAATGCTTAAAAATAAGCTGGGCGAAACTTCTTTACACTATTGGGAGGACTGTATTTTCAAAAACTCAGGGTAAGTACCTGAGCGAGGCTCGTAATTGTACGAGCTTTTACGATTTCATCGCCTCCAGCTTTTTTTGCAAGAGAAACATTTCGTCTCGTAGCCGGGCGGCTTCCATAAAATCTAAATCGCGGGCCGCTTTTTCCATTTCCTTTTTTGTCTTTGCTATTGCTTTCTCTAGCTGTGGAATGGTTTTATACTCTTCTTGATCTTCTGCGGCATGTGTTACAAGTTCTTCATCCGGGGCAATGGCATATGGATTTGCCGCATCATATCCTTTTATATCCAACACTGAGGTTTGAGCGAAAACCTGTTCTTTACTTTTTGTAACAGTTCGAGGGGTAATATTATTGGCGATGTTATAGGCGATTTGTTTTTCTCTTCTGCGGCTGGTTTCGTCAATTGTTCTTTGCATACTATCCGTCATCTTATCTGCATAAAATATTACACGGCCATCCACATTCCTTGCGGCTCTTCCGGATGTTTGTGTCAATGATTTTTCATTTCGCAAAAAACCTTCTTTATCTGCATCTAGAATGGCAACCAACGATACTTCGGGCAGATCCAAACCTTCCCGTAAAAGGTTGACACCAACCAACACATCTATTTCTCCCAATCTAAGTTGTCGCAATATTTCTACCCGTTCCAAAGTATCTACTTCACTGTGAATATATTTTGACTTTATATCAATCCGCTTCAGGTATTTATCCATCTCTTCCGCCATGCGCTTAGTAAGCGTTGTTACCAGCACTCTGTCTCCTTTTTGTACCGTCTTATCAATTTCATCCAACAGGTCATCAATTTGATTCACACTCGGTCTTACTTCTATTGGTGGGTCAAGCAAGCCCGTAGGACGTACGACCTGCTCTACAACAACACCTCCTGTTTTTTCCAGCTCATAGTCGTCGGGGGTTGCTGAAACAAAAATCACCTGGTTTAACAAAGACTCAAACTCATGAAAGTTCAACGGTCTGTTATCAAGTGCGCTGGGTAGCCTAAAGCCATAATCTACCAGAATTAGTTTTCGGCTTCTATCACCGCCATACATTCCACTTACTTGTGGAATCGTTTGGTGGCTTTCGTCTATCACCATTAAAAAATCTTTGGGAAAATAATCCAACAGGCAAAAGGGCCGGGTACCGGGCACTCTTCGATCAAAAAAGCGGGAATAGTTTTCAATGCCATTGCAATACCCCAATTCTTTTATCATTTCAAGATCATACTCTACCCTCTCTTTCAACCGCTGTGCTTCTATCGGCTTTCCGTTGTTTTTAAAATATTCTACCTGCGCCGCCATCTCGTCTTGTATCTCGTAAGTGACCTGTTGCATCATATCCTTGGGAGCAACATATAAATTGGCGGGAAATATGGCGGCATTCTCCAGCTTTCCTATCCGTTTGGACGTAATCACTTCTATGCTTTCAATTTCTTCTATTTCGTCTCCAAAAAATGTAATTCTATATCCATAGTCCACATAAGGCAGGTTTATATCTACGGTATCTCCTTTTACCCTAAAAGTGCCTCTGTTAAACTCTATCGTTGTTCGATTATATAATGAATTGACCAATGCGTGTAAAAAAGCCTGACGGGAAATCGTTTGGCCTTTACTAATACGTATAATGCCGTTTTCGTAATCCGTAGGGTTGCCCATACCATAGATACAACTTACAGAAGCAACAACAATTATATCGCGGCGGCCACTAAGCAAACTGCTCGTTGCTCTCAATCTAAGTTTATCCAGCTCTTCATTAATGGAAAGATCTTTTTCGATATACACATCGCTTACCGGCAGGTAGGCTTCCGGCTGATAATAATCATAGTACGAAACAAAATACTCGACCGCATTTTCCGGGAAAAACTGGCGAAACTCACCATAAAGCTGCGCCACCAGTGTTTTATTATGTGTTAGAATTAATGTCGGTCGTTGTACGTTTTGAATTACGTTGGCAATCGTGTAGGTCTTTCCGCTTCCGGTTACACCCAGTAGCGTTTGAAAGGGTTCGCCATCATTGATCCCCTCCGTCAGCTGTGCTATTGCTGCGGGTTGATCGCCGGCTGGGAAAAAGGGGTTATGTAATTTAAAAGACATCTAGCGCAGCTTCTTTTACTACAATACAACAAGAAGAACTTACTTAAGTTTTCTATTTAAGTAATTAGAAAAATCTGCCAGCACCGGCTCATAGGTATCATACATAAGCGGCGATGTTAATAAAAAATCTGCCGTTGCCCGATTACAAGCTGTTGGAATATTCCAAGTAGCCGCTACTCGCAAAAGAGCTTTTATATCCGGGTCATGGGGTTGAGCTTCCATGGGGTCCCAAAAGAAAATCAATACATCGATTCTTCCTTCAGCTATTGCGGCACCAATTTGTTGATCACCTCCCAGCGGACCACTTAAAAAACGGATAACAGGTTGTGACAACGCTGTATTCATTAATGTTCCCGTGGTGCCCGTTGCATATAGATCGTGTTTTGCCAAAGCCGCTTTATTATAAATTGCCCACTCTATCAATTCGTCTTTCATATTATCATGTGCAACCAGCGCTATTCGCTTGCGGGCATCCAAAACTCTTTTGTTCATTCTTAGGAAATTTTAGCTAAGATAAACTTATTCTTTCCTGCAAAAAGCCATAAAAAGTTTGTATTTTTTCAATAGTTCTGTCACTTCTGTACGGTTATTATGAAATTTGTAGAAATCACCTCGTTTGACAATTATATAGATGCTCACATTCTATTGGGACGTTTAAAGGATGAGTATATCAACTGTTATCTCCAGGATGAATATACCGTAACCATTGATCCTTTTCTTTCCAATGCGATTGGAGGAATAAAGGTGATGGTGGTAGAGGTACAGGCCGAACGAGCTTTAGAAATTTTAGACACGCTACGATCGTAGACATTGCTATAACGTTTGTTGGCTAATTAATTTGCATTATGTGGGAATCTATCATCAGTTATTTTTCTACCCTTGAGCAACGGCCTTTTGAGCGAATGGCTTTGCTTGTTGGTGGGTTGTTGATTTTTTGGATTATAGAGGGCGCTATTCCTCTCTTATCACTTCAGTACAAAAAGAATAAGTGGCGACACGCACTTGTAAATTTTGGTTTTACGGTTATTCATCTTATCATCCATACACTGTTAGCTATTCTTATTATTTCGCTTTCCGACTGGTGTTTGAAACATCAGTTTGGTATTATCTACTGGACAAATGCCAATATCCTGATTACGATTATAATTGGCGTGTTTGCACTTGATTTTAGCAGCTGGCTGGTACATTGGGTTATGCACAAAACAGCGTTGCTCTGGCGCTTTCATTTGGTTCACCATAGCGATAACAATGTAGATGTCACCACGGGTCTACGGCATCATCCGGGAGATAGTTTGTTGAGAGGAATTTTCTTTTTGTTGTTGATTTTTATTTCCGGAGCGCCTATGTATAGTGTTATGATATACCAAACACTCGTTGTAGTGGCTACTGCATTTACGCATGCAAATATCAGCCTGCCTAAAAAACTCGACCGGGCGCTTAGCTATTTTCTTATTTCGCCCAACATGCACAAAGTACACCATCATTGGAAACAGCCCTACACAGATAGCAACTATGGTGCTGTTTTTTCTATTTGGGATCGCTTATTTGGTACTTTTTCTCATCTTGATCCTAAAGAAATTAAATATGGGCTCGATCGCTATTATCCCAATGAAAAAGATGAGGATTTTATAGCATTACTAAAAAAACCTTTTCAAAAATTAGAGTCGGAGTAAGCACTATCTTCTATTTTTACGCCATGAAAATATTTGCTGTCATTCCTGCCCGCTATGCGGCAACCCGTTTTCCTGCTAAGCTTATGCAGTTATTGGGGGATAAGCCCGTCATTCGGCGTACATACGACGCAGCCGTTGGCACGGGTTTGTTTGATGATGTGTGGGTGGTTACTGACAGTTCAATCATCTTTGATGAAATAACAAAGCACGGTGGTAAAGCCGTTATGAGTAAGCGGCCACATGAAAGTGGTAGCGATAGAATAGCGGAAGCTATTGCCGATATGGATGTAGATATTATTGTCAACGTGCAGGGTGATGAACCTTTTATACAAAAAGAACCGCTGGAGCAGCTCGTTCGCTTATTTCAGGATCCCGCAGTCCAAGTGGGTTCTTTAATGCGTACAATTGAAAACAAAGAAGAGCTTCTAGCGCCTAGCGCTGTAAAAGTGGTTGTCAATAAAAAGAAGGATGCGCTATATTTTAGCCGCAGTCCGATTCCTTATGTGGCTAATACAGCACTAGTTACTTCACATTATTTACATATTGGAGTGTATGGTTTTCGTAAAGATGTTTTGTTAGCCTTTACACAATGGCCGGCCGGTATTTTGGAGCAGGTTGAAAAACTAGAACAATTACGTTACTTAGAAAATGGAGTTGCTATTCGCATGGCATTGGTCAATTTTCAAAGTGTTGCTATTGATACACCGGAAGATTTGGAACGAGCTAAAAAAATGATATCACACTAGTTTTACATTTTCTATAATCGAATAATAGATTGTGTACCCAATAATTCCTCGTTACCTTTGAGCCTTTTAGTCTATGGCAGTTAGTAATGCGCCCCGTTAAGTTTTTATACCAATATTTTATCCAGCTTCTACGCACAAGGCTCACACGTGTTCAATACATCATGCTTATTGCATTAGTGGTAGGCTTGTGTTCCGGCCTTGCGGCTGTTTTATTAAAAACGCTGGTGCACTATCTGCAACATTGGATTCAGCACATATCTATCAACCGTTTTGCTTTTTTATTATTTCCAATGATTGGGTTGGTGCTTACTGTTCTTATTGTTAAACTCTTTTTTGGCAGCCAGTTGGAAAAAGGTATCGCCATGGTGCTACGATCCATTGCTCGTCGATCTTCTTTTATCCCCCTGCGGCATACTTATGAGCATATTGCTACCAGTTCGCTTACTGTGGGTCTGGGCGGTTCCGCTGGTTTGGAATCTCCTATTGTTTCCACCGGGTCGGCTATTGGATCTAATATTGCCCGCATCAGCGAGCTCAATTACAGGGAGCGAACATTGCTTATTGGTTGTGGTGCGGCCGCAGGAATAGCCGCTGTATTTAACGCTCCTATAGCCGGGGTCATCTTTGCTATTGAAGTATTATTGACAGAAACAATTGTGAGTTATTTTATTCCTCTTATAATTTCTTCCGTTGTTGGCGCTTTATGTTCAAATATTATTCTTGGAGAATCGCTTCTTTTCAATTTCATCTTACAAGAAAAGTTTAACTACAACAATGTTCCGCTGTATGTTTTATTGGGCATTTTAGCTGGGTTTATTTCGTTGTACTATGCCCGGGTTTTTAAAACAACAGAATTAAGACTTCATCACTGGAAAATTAACGCCTATGCAAAAGCTATCGTTGGCGGATTAATGCTGGTTACTCTATACGTTTTATTCCCGGCATTGTTTGGTGAAGGTTATGAAAGTATAAAATTGGTTGCTACCAATTCGCCGGGTATTATTGATGATAAAACAACGTTATTTTCTCTATTGCAAGAAAACTGGGCACTAATTGCTTTTGCCGGGCTTATTGTTTTATTAAAACCTATAGCCGCTGCTATCACTATCGGCAGTGGTGGTAATGGAGGTAATTTTGCTCCTTCTCTATTTGTAGGTGCCTTTCTTGGTTATTTTTTTGCAAAACTGATAAATACATTGGGATACTTTAAAATTCCGGAAGGGAATTTCAGCCTTGTAGGTATGGCCGGTGTGTTAAGTGGCGTAATGTATTGCCCTCTTTCTGCTATTTTTTTGATAGCCGAAATCACAAATGGATATGAATTATTTATTCCCTTAATGGTGGTTTCGTCTATTTCTTTTTTTATAGTAAAAAGTTATCAGCCTTTTTCTATGGAAACAAAAAAGCTGGCATTAGAAGGGCAAATTTTTACACATGAAAAAGAAAAGAACCTTCTTACCGGTCTTCAGTTGGAAGACTTACTAGAAGAAAAGTATGAAAGTATTGGTATTGATAATAGCCTTACCGAACTGGTAGATCTTATTAAAAAAAGTCCAAGAAATATCTTTGCCGTTCATGACGCAAAAGGCTTTTTTGTAGGCATCATTGAATTGAATGATATTAAAGAACAGTTATTCCAATCACACAACTTTTCTTCTACCTCCATTAAATCTATTGTAAAAAAACCGCCGGCTATTCTATCCATAGATCAAAACATGCAAAGCGCCATGGAAAGATTTGATCTGACACAGAGTTGGTTCCTTCCGGTTTTAGATAAAGAAAACAGGTTTGTGGGCTTTGTTTCCAAGACAAAGCTGTTTAATAAGTACCGGGAGTTTCTTTCTTCGCATGGTGACTTATATTAACATGAAAAAATGCCCGGTAAATATTACCAGGCATTTGTAAGACTAAAAAACCACAATAAAAGCTTACTGTTCTGACGGGTTAGCAGATAAAAAGTTTAATCTAATTGGTTTCGCTTTGTTTTGCTAACTTTCTTTTATGAATATGAAGATTCGACCTGAAAAATATTTGCGATATCTATATCCTCCTAATTTGTTTGGAACACAGCGCACCAAAGAAATTCTTTCGGTAAATCCCACTATTATACCACAGCGGGAAGAGGCAAACGATGTTATGATCTTTGCTTTTGACTATAATGCTGAAGGCTTGGTACACGCACAACTTGAAAGCATTGAAGAAAGCTTTGCCCTTAAAGAAAGTGGCCGCATTAGCTGGATAAATATTGATGGTTTACGAAAAACGGATGTAGAAGGAATTTGCGCTCACTTTTCTATTCACCCTCTTTTAATAGAAGACATTTTAAGTATCAATCAGCGTCCTAAAATGGACGAGGTGGAAGGCGTTCTTTTTTGCTTATTAAATATGCTTTACTACAATGACGAAAAGCAAACTGTAGAGCAAGAACAAATAAGTATTGTACTGGGCAAAGAGTTTGTCATTAGTTTTCAGGAAGATGCCAGTCGCGATGTCTTTAACCCATTGCGGGAACGTTTGAAATTAACCACCAGTAAAACGAGACAGCGCAGCGCCGATTATCTCTGCTATACAATGTTGGATCTTATTGTAGATAATTATTTCATTGTAATGGATAAGCTGGGGGATAGGATAGAGTTGCTGGAAGAAGAAGTTATAAGAAAAAGTAATAAGCGATCGCTGGCCAAGATTAATCAATTGCGTAAAGAGTTAATTGTGCTAAAAAGAAATACGGTTCCGGTACGTGATTTAATTGGCGGCGTTTTGCGAAGTGAAAGCGACTTGCTGGATGACAGGAATACAAAATATTTTAAAGATATTCATGATCACATCATACAAGCCATTGACCTTGCAGAAAACTATCGCGATATGATGATGAGTTTGCAGGATCTTTATATCAACAACGTGAATCTCAAAATGAACGAAGTGATGAAAGTGATGGCCATAGTAACCTGCTTACTCGCGCCGGCCACCGTCATCGGCGGAATATTTGGGATGAACTTTGATGCAAATGTTGATTTCTTTCATCAACCCTGGGGCTTCTATACGGCTGTAGGCATGATGTTTTTTATCCCTGTCATTATGCTTATTCTTTTCAGAAAAAGAGGCTGGTTCTGATGAAGAAGGGGAATTATTTTATTTTCTAAGGGGTAGCGATTTTTTAAAAACCGGAACCGTGCTACAAGGCTCCCCGTACATAATACTTTTGGCCACGGGTCGTAGCTTTCGGGTAAGCTCCATGTAGACGTAATCTTCTATGGGTGTATCGCCACAGCCTTTTATAACGATGCGCTTATCTTCATACGGTGTAATATCTATCGCAGCAATATTTTGTAGTATGAGATGTTGTTGCATCGCTTTTTCATCACCCATAATTATTTCGGCGGCTACCGGCTGTAAATAAGCCGCCACCAACATATAAGCCCATACAGGAATGATGGCATCGACTGTACAGGTAATGGCTACATTTTTATTCCTGTATTCCTCCCAGTCTTTTGCCTTAAGTGCTTCCCTAAAATCCTTTTCTTTTAAAATAAGCCCCATAAAAAGGTACTCTTTCATATCAAACAGGCTTATGGCTTCCTGAGGCAAAAAATTAACGGGATCTACTGTTAGTAGGCCGCTTTCTGCTACTTTATTGATAATAGGCTCTGTCATGATGTAATTACTGCTGTAAATATAACAAGGGTGGCGTAGTATTGTTTTAAACATCCGGAAAAAGAAAAACGGCTCCTTGGAGGGAGCCGTTGCAATTGGTATTGGTTGTAAACTAGTTAAAATAATTTTGCTCGTTTGTCGGTAATTTTTGCCGACTCCATCAACGCCTGACCCGGATAAGCTCCTCTCATTTTTGCCTGATTATAGCGTTGCTTTCTTTGCTCGGCTACATTGGCATCAGCAATCGGTGTTGTATATACCGACTCTACCCTTACTACATAAACACCACTCGTACCATCGATTAATTCAGGAACCACTTTTCCTTTATTAGCCGGGTTAAAAGCTGCGCCAATCACTTTGGTTTCACCGCCGATGATTGGAGAATAGCCCCCTTCCATGCGAAGGCTGTCAACTGTTTCAATTGATCTCCCACCCAGTGTTGCTGCAGCTGCTTCAAGAGTTGTAATAGCTCCCAATTTTGCCTTCAGCACTTCTGCTTTTTTCTTATTACGCAGGATTGGCTCTACTACCATTCTAGCTTTTGCAGCACTTTGTGTGCCTTCTTTATTAATTTCTGCAACAAGTGCTACTACATAACTATCGCCCACTCTTTCTGGCTCCAGCACTTGTCCAAGCTTGGCGTTGTAAATTTCTTTTACAAATTGGCGCGATGCACCTACGCCCATTATTTGTGAAGCTGTTGGTGTAATATCTGTTGCAAATAATTTATTAATCCCTTTTTCCTTCAGCTTTTCTGCATTTGCATCAAAAGACTTTTGATTACGGCTTTCTCCTGCAAACATGGTTGCTTCACTACTGGCGGCTCTGTCTGTTTCTGAACTTGCTTCTATCATTTGGTTCAGATAGGCAACTTTATAAGCAGCCGATCTTCCTTTTTGAGAAAGGATTTCTATGTAATGGTAGCCGAAGTCAGTTTTCACAATTCCTTTAGATCCTACGGGCATTCCAAAAATATAGTCATTAAACTCCGGTACCATCGTTCCTGAAGTTACATTCTCATATTTACCGCCGGTGTATTGACCTGTTTGTTGGTTATACTTTCCTTGGTCATCAGAAAACTGAAGGCAAAGTGTATCAAAATTAGATCCGTGGGAAATCGCTGCGCGGATGCTATCGGCTAGTTTATAGGCTGTAGCCGTATCTCTTATCATTACCGACTGTCCCGTTTGTGGGTTTTGCTGTGTCAATCCAATAAGAATATGTCTTACTGTTACAGTATCTGCCTGGGTTTTTACACCTATCAATTTTGCCATGGCATAGCTATTGCCATCTAAATAAGGGCCATAAATACCATTTATGGGCAACCGGAAAATTGAATCTTTTGCACCTATCTGAATTCTGTTTCCGCTGATGTATCCGTTGTAAAAGTTTTCAACTCCTTGAGACAGCAAAAACTGTTTTAGATCATCTGTTGTATCAAAAGCCGCTTTTTCTTGCAACAATCTTTGATAAGTAGCTAACGTGTCTACAGAAGTAGGTAGTGCGCTAAAAGATACATAAGCAATGCTTCTGGTTTCTTGCTGCTTAAATTCTTCTTTTCTTTTATTGATGTAATCTTGAATTTCTTTGTCCGTTACTTTTACTGCACTATCCGGAACACTGCTGTAAAACTCTCTTACAATAGAAATATTGGCCAACTGGCTATTATCTGCATTTTGTTTCTCCAGCATCCATTTAGGAAAGTTGATGCTATTGGTCAATAAGGAAGAATATTTTTCATTTTGGCGGGCAAATTCCAACTGTTCTATATAAGCATTTATCTGTGCTTTTGCTTCCGGCGTGCTGCTTTTTAATTGTTGGTCTATCGCTTGCTTGGCGGCAAGTGGATTAAAAATCCCTGTGTTGGGATCTGTAAAGTTTTGACGAATATCTTGTGGGGCGTTTTCTCCATAAAGGATATCTCCCAACTCTTTTTTACCTATATCTATTCCCAATTTTTTTATTTCTCCAGTCATTAACAGCCTGTTGACTTCTCTATTCCAAGCTTGCTGAAGTGCTTCCTGGCGCAGAAAAGGACCTGCAGGATATCCTTGCGATTGCAAGAATGATTCTTCTTGATCTACTTTTTGTACGAATGCATTATAGTCTATACTTTGTCCATTTACTTTACCTACTGAAGTGGTGGGTCCGTCTGAAAAAAGACTTCCTCCATTCTCAAAAGCAAGCATAACCACAAACATGATCAGGGCTATTGCGATAATAACGGCCATTACTTTCGCATACTTTTCCTGAATACTCTGAATAACTGACATATCTATATATAATAGGGTTTATGAAAGGACGGCAAAAATAGGGTAATTCTCTGTATGAACAAATTGTGGAAAAGCAGCCCAAACTATTGCTACTGCTGAACTTAACTAGTTTTCCTATTCCGGCTGTTTTAGGGTTTTCCCTTTTTAGGGTGTACAAGTTTCATTTCGCGTATAAGGTGACTGGCTCCGGCGTATTTATCAATGATAAACAACACATAACGAATATCTACCATAATGTTTCGGCAAATAGACGCATCATAATTTATATCACTCATGGTTCCCTCCCACACCCTGTCAAAATTGATTCCGATAAGATTTCCGTGAGCATCCAGTGCCGGACTACCGGAATTTCCGCCGGTTGTATGGTTACTAGCTATAAAGCAAACCGGCATTTTTCCATTTTTTCCATACTGGCCATAGTCTTTCTTTTTATATAAGTCAAGTAGCTTTTCCGGCATATCAAATTCATAATCGCCGGGAACATACTTCTCCATTGCTCCATCCAGATAAGTAAAGGGATCGTATTTAACGGCATCTCGCGGAAGATATCCTTTTACGTTGCCATAGGTTACTCGCAAGGTGCTATTTGCATCCGGGTAAAATTTTTTCTCTTTCATTATTTCCAGCTGAGCTTTCATATACTCTCTTTGCTGGCTATTTAGTTTTTGTTGCAGCCTGTTTAATTCAGGTACTACAATCGTTTGGTAAAATATTACTATTTCCGCATGCAGCTTAACTATTTTATCTACCTGCATGCTATTATAAAGACCTTCTGGATTGTCTTCTAATTTTTTTAGGGTTGCTTCTCCATTATTAAGCTGGGTAGCGGCAAATAATTCTTGGGTCCAGGCTGAAAAGTCTTTTTCAGATGCTACACTGGGAGATACAAACTTTTTGTTTTGTGTCGCATACATTTCCATAAGCGATTCAAACAGCTTTGTATCTACTTCAATATTGTATTCTTCATACAATTCTTTAAGCGACGTTTTTGTTTTTTCTAATCGATCGGAATAATCTGCTTTATTCTTATTATTTACCAATGCATTTAGCTGATTAATCACCGTAAAAATTTCAATTCTGCTGGTTGTCTCCAAAAAATAATCTCTGGCCAAACCATAATCTTTCATTTCATCGTAAGTAGATTGCAGGTCTGCTAATAAATTGCCATACTTCGCTTTCCATACGGGATTATTCTCTACTCGTTTTTGAAATTCTGCTTCTTGCAATTTCTTTTTATTTACAGCACTTGTTTTGGTAAGTCCCAATATCTCTCCCTGCCATTTTTTCCAGGCATTACTTATACTCGCATATTTAGCAGCATACTGAATTTTTATCAGTTCGTCTTTGCGCATATAATTATCTATTACCGCCAGTGCTTTATCTCTAATAGCAATTTTTGCTGGATTATTTAGAACAATTGTTTGCTCTACGGCGGCGCTATGTAAATACTCCATTGTTCTTCCTGGAAAACCAAAAACAAACGTAAAGTCATTTTCTGCCACCCCATCTAAGGATATAGATAAAGATTTCTTTGGTATATAGGGAATATTATCTGGTGAATAATTGGCCGGCTTATTGTCTTTGCCCGCATAAATACGAAAAACAGCAAAGTCTCCGGTATGCCTTGGCCACATCCAATTGTCAGTATCTTTTCCAAAATTTCCGATTGATGATGGCGGCGCTCCTACCAAACGAACATCGTTATAGGTTTCTGTAACAAAAAGGCAATATTGATTCCCTTCAAAAAAAGGGCGAATGTAATAGTCCTGATATGTTTCTTTTTTTACTTTGTTTTTGTAAGCATTGATATTTTTATCAATGGCGGACTGGCGCTCACTTTCAGAAAGGTTGTCCTTTACTCCCTGCATGATATCTTTTGTTACATCTTCTATGCGTACAATAAATGTGACAAAAAGGGGAGGGTTTACCAGTTCTTCTGCATTATTTTTTGCCCAAAAACCATCTCTTATATAATTACGATCGAGTGTTGAATGATTTTGAATAACATTAAACCCACAATGGTGATTCGTTAATAATAACCCTTTATCAGAAATAACTTCACCGGTACAAAAGCCACCAAAACTTACAATAGCATCTTTAAGACTTCCATTATTTACGCTATAAATGTCTTTTGCATTAATCTTCATCCCCATTGCCTTCATCTCTTTTTCATTCATCTTCTCCAGTAAAAAAGGCAGCCACATTCCTTCCTCTGCCTTTACAAATACAGAAACTAATAAAAAAATAGCCAGCAAACATTTTCTTATATACAGCATTTCGTTCAAGATTTTAGAAATCTAAAAATAAACCTTTCTCCTTTTTTATACACATTCCTGCTTTTTAAAAAGTAGTTTACTTCTTCTAAGCAGCAAGAAACTAAAATTTTATCCTCTTTTGGTATGTGGATAGCAGCAAAAACATGTTAATAAACCGGGGTGGAACGTTAATATGAAAACTAATTAAGGTAAATAACTATTGTTGGTAGCAAGTCTTCTTTTCACATAGGATCGAGTTATTTTATTTCTCTTCAAGTAATTCACAACCTATTGCGTTTATAAATGACTTTTATTATTCCCAACTATCAATCCACATTTCTGTTGATAAGAGTATAAAATAAAGAAATTCAATATGTTAAATTGTTAATTTCTTTATTAAAAATGTGAATATTGTAAATTCAATAATTTTGTACAAAGTATTATCCACGAATTCACAGCTATAATAATAATAAGCTTTTATTTAAAAATATATAATTAGTATTATTATAAAGTAATAATGGGTTTGTGAAATTTTGATTTTTAAAATTGAAAAAGGCGTGGGAATATTGCTACTGAAATCAAAAAAATAAAAAGACAAGTTATGCAAAGTGAATTGTTGGAGGCAGCGAAATTAAAAGTAACGCAGCGCGGTTTTTTGGATATCGAACTCGATCCTACACTTGATCTTTTTGCCGAAATTGATCGGTTGAAAAAGGAAAAAAATGCAGTTGTACTGGCACACTACTACCAGGAAGCAGATATTCAGGACATTGCCGATTATATCGGAGATAGTTTGGGACTGGCACAGCAAGCTGAAAAAACAACGGCTGATATGATTGTATTTGCCGGCGTGCATTTTATGGCGGAAACAGCAAAGATTTTAAATCCAACGAAAAAAGTTGTTATACCTGATTTAAATGCGGGTTGCTCTCTAAGTGATAGCTGTCCTCCCCCTTTGTTTAAACGATTTAAAGAGCAACACCCGGATCATGTGGTGGTAAGTTATATCAACTGTAGTGCAGGAATAAAAGCATTGAGTGATGTGATAGTAACAAGCAGTAATGCAAAAATTATAGTAGATAGTTTTTCAAAAGATCAAAAAATAATATTTGCTCCGGATAAAAACCTGGGTGCCTACCTGAATAAAGTAACAGGAAGAGATATGCTCCTATGGAATGGGGCTTGTATGGTACATGAAATATTTAGTCTGGAAAAAATAACAAAGCTCAAAATAAGACATCCTAAAGCAAAATTGATAGCACACCCGGAATGTGAAGATCCTATTTTACGTATAGCTGATTACATAGGTTCTACTACCGGATTATTGAAATATACGCAAACAGACAATGCAGAAGAATATATTGTTGCTACGGAAACAGGAATTCTGCATCAAATGGAAAAAGCTTCACCTCATAAAAAGTTTATTCCGGCTCCTCCGGATAATGGATGTGCCTGCAATGATTGTCCGCACATGAAGCTTAATTCTTTAGAGAAATTATACCTGTGCATGGAATATGAAACTCCGGAAATATTGATGGAGGAAGAATTAAGACTAGCCGCTAAATTGCCTATAGAGAGAATGCTGGAAATTAGCGCAAAAGCAGGATTATAGTTTTACCAATCTTTCGGCAGCTTTGTCTAGGGTTTCGTTGGACTTGGCAAAGCAAAAGCGAATTACTTTATTATCCGTTTTATCTTGGTAAAAAGAGGAAACAGGAATTGCAGCTACTCCTTGTTGAATAGTTAGTTCTGTTGCAAAGTCAATGTCTTTTTTATCACTAATTTGTTCATAGGTAGCATTGATAAAATAGCTACCGGCTGAGGGTAGTAAGGAAAAACGGGAAGGAGCAAGAAGTTGGATAAAATAATCTCTTTTTTGTTGCAGGAAAGAATTTAAACTGAGATAAGCCTCTCTATTTTTTAAAAAAGTAGCAAGTGCTATTTGCGAAGGAGAATGACAGGAAAAGCAATTGTACTGATGTATTTTTCTAAATTCCTGCATTAAAAGAGACGGAGCTATGGCATAACCTAGTTTCCAACCGGTGCAGTGGAATACTTTCCCAAAAGAAAAACAAACAAAACTTCTTGCAAAAAGATCAGGAAAGCGTAAGATACTTTGATGGGGAACATCATCATAAACTAAGTGTTCATATACTTCATCACATACGATTATTATATTAGTATCAGCTACTATTTTCCGTAAGTAATTTATATCTTCTATAGAAAGAACCGAAGCAGCAGGATTATTTGGATTGTTAAGTATAATACATCTTGTTTTGGAAGTAATTTTTTGTTGTACTATTTCCCAATCAATTTTATAAGAAGGAAAAGATAATGGAATTAAGACAGGAGTTGCTCCACTAGTTAGCACAGTGGGTATATAACTATCATAAGCGGGTTCAAAAATAATTACCTCATCACCGGGTTGTAGGATAGTAGTAAGAGCTGTATAAATAGCATAAGTACCTCCTGGGGTTATTGTTATTTCTCTATCAGGGTTAATAATAGTTGAATAAAGAAAATTGATCTTCTCTGCCAATACTTCTCTTAGAGGCAAATAGCCTTGCATAGGAGTGTATTGATTGTAACCATCCAGCATGGCTCTATTTACCAGCGATACCAATTCTTCACTCATAGGAAAATCAGGAAATCCTTGGCCTAAATTGATAGCGGCATGGTCTGTAGCCAGCTTACTCATTATAGAAAAAATAGTAGTACCTGTATGAGGTAGTTTAGAAGAAATTGAAACAGACATTATTTTGTTCTTTTCTGTAGTTTCACAAGATTGTAAGAATCAGTAATCCAGGTATATAATAATTTATCGGGAATAGAACCATCTACAAGTATAGTATTCCAGTGTTTTTTATTCATATGATAACCGGGAAGAACACAGGGATAGAGCTCTCTTAGTTCCTGAGCTTTATCAGGATCACATTTAATAGTGAAACTAAAATTTTCACTACTAAGCGAAGTAAGCAAAAACAGTTTTCCGGATATTTTATATACGAGTGTATCAGGACCGAAAGGGAAAGTTTCTTCGGCATCTTGTTTAGATAAACAATAATTTCTCAAGTCTTCGATATTCATTCGATAGTAGGTATAATGGCAGTGACTTCAATTTCAATCAGGTAATCTGGAGAAATAAGAGACTTAATTTCAATCATGCTAGTACAAGGTTTTATAGTAGAAAAAATTTCTCCATGAGCTTTACCATACTGTTCCCAACGAGAAATATCTGTAACAAACATTCTTGTTCTAACAATATCATTTAATGAGGAACCAACTTTTTCAAGATAGTAACCTATTTTTTGAAGTATAAATTTTGTTTGCAAATAAGGGTCACCCTTACCGATAAGTTCATTATTTTCATTTACAGCAACTGTTCCCGCTACTTCTATATGATTTCCAATTTTGACGAGGCGGGAATAACCCACAATATTTTCCCAGGGAACTCCATCTGTAATTGACTGTTTAACCATTTAGTTTTTTATTTCTACATTATTGTTATCTAGTAAGGGTAGGCCATTCATTTTAAGAAATATTTGGGCAACCGTGATAACATCTTTTTGACAGTAGGTTACAATGCGATTGATATCTTTTTCTTTCCAAAAAATATCAGCGACCATACTACCATCTATATCATCTTTTGGAGTAGGAATGCCAAAAGAATTGGCCAATAAGTCAAGAGAAGTATAGCTTTTAAAATCCCCAAATTTCCACAGCTCCATAGTATCCAGGTGATTTACTTCCCAGGGTTTTTTACCAGCAATAGTAAGAAGAGCAGGAATGGTAAGACCATTGATGAGCATACGGCGACATAAATAAGGAAAGTCAAACTCTTTCCCATTATGGGCGCAAATATATTTTTGTTCCCCAGAGGACCAACGATTAATTACAGTAGAAAACTCATGTAGGAGCAAGGCTTCATTTTCACCAAAAAATGATTTTAAAACAATTTTTTTGGAAGAATTTGTGCCTTGGATAAACCCACAACTAATACAAATGATTTTTCCAAACTCGGCATATATACCCGCCCGCGGATAGATTGATTCTACGGTTTCTTCTTCTCGGTTACGCAGAAGAGAAGCTGACTTTTTTGACCACAAATCTTTCCATTCTTGTGGCACTTCATCAAAAGAAGCATATTGAGGAACAGTTTCTATATCAAGAAACAGAATATTTGTGAGCGGATAAGAAAGCATAGCGTTTTTTATAAATAACGATCGCCTTTATTGCGTTTTACTTCTGCTACATATTCTTTTATTTCTTGCTCTTTGTCTTTTTTACAAATGAGCAAAGCATCTTTCGTATCTACAACGATGTAATCTTCGAGACCCTGTAAAACAATCAACTTTTGGTTAGGAGCATGAATCATACAATTTTTAGCGTCAATAATCATTGTATTTTCTCCTACTACAGCATTTTGAAAATAATCTTTGTCAATATTTTCCCAAGCACTATTCCAGGTGCCTAAATCACTCCAAGCGAAAGATGCAGGAAGAACAAAAACATTATGGGCTTTTTCCATGATGCCAAAATCAATAGAGATATTTGTACACTGAGAATATATTTTTTCTATTGCGTCTTTTTCTTTTGAAGTATTATAGGAAGCTTGTTCTGTATAAAACACTTCATACATTTCAGGAAGATGTGATTCAAATGCCGAGAGAATATCTTTCACCTTCCAGGTAAATATGCCGGCATTCCAAAGAAAATCTCCACTAGCAAGAAACGTTTTTGCTAAATCAAGATTGGGTTTTTCTGTAAACGTTTTTACTTTATAAATACCAGAGGTTGATTCTTTTAGTTCGTGTTGTATATAACCATAGCCAGTATTTGGATGGCTTGGTTTTATTCCAATTGTAATTAAAGCACTTTCTTTTTCTAAAAAGGTAAAAGCCGCTGATATTGTTTCAGAAAAAGCATCAACATCTTGTATAAGATGATCAGCAGGGCTGGCAACCATCACTGCATCCGGATTAAGTTGATGTAACTTAAAAGCAATGTAGGCAATACACGGAGCGGTATTTTTTCTGGAAGGCTCTGCGACAATATTGGTAAGAGGCAAGGAGGGTAACTCTGCGTGTACTTTATCTACGTATTCTTGAGAAGTAACAATGTATATATTGGTCTCGGGAACAATTTTGGTGAATCTAGCAAAAGTTGACTGAAGCAATGTTTCCCCTGTTCCTAAGATATCTAAAAACTGTTTAGGATGGTTTGTCCTACTCATTGGCCAAAAGCGACTTCCTATACCTCCAGCCATGATGGCCACATAGTGATTCTTATTCATTCGTAATTATACTTTATTATTTTTTATAGCAATCCTTCTTTTAAAAGATCATGCAAATGAATGATACCAAGGTAAACACCTTTTTCTACAACAGCTAATTGCGTAATCTCTTTTTGACGAAGTATGGTAAGTGCTTCTACGGCTAAGGATTCTGGTGAAATGGTTTTGGGGTGTGATGACATTATATCTGTAGCAGTAATAGCATCACTTAGGGCAATATTCTTCTTTAGCATTCTGCGCAAGTCACCATCAGTAATGATGCCCAGTAGTATATCGTTGTTGTCTACGACAGCTGTTACACCCAATCTTTTTTGAGTCATTTCAAGTATAACTTCCGTCAGGGTTTGATGTGGACCCACACTAGGTTTTTCATTATTTGTATAAAGGTCGGCTACACGCAGGTATAGTTTTTTACCAAGCGTACCGCCCGGATGAAAACGAGCAAAATCATCTGAATGAAAACCATTTAACTCCATTAGGCAAACGGCCAAAACATCACCCATTACCAGTTGTGCCGTTGTACTAGAGGTTGGGGCCAGGTTGTTAGGACAAGCTTCCTGGCTTACGGTAGTGTTTAAAAGAAAGTCGCAATGGCGGGCAAGAAAAGAGTGAGTACTACCCACAATGGCAATCATCTTGTTATTAAAACTTTTAACAAGGGGCACCAGCACTTTTATTTCGGGGCTTTCCCCGCTTTTGCTAATAATAATGACGATATCCTCTTCCTGCACCATTCCAAGGTCTCCGTGTATGGCATCGGCAGCATGCATAAAAAGAGAAGGTGTTCCCGTTGAGTTGAAAGTGGCAACTAATTTTTGTGCAATAATGGCACTCTTGCCAATACCACTCACTACAATACGACCCTTACAATTTTGCATAAGGTCAACTGCTTTTTCAAAATCAGGAGTGATAAGATCAGCAAGGCCGGCTATAGCTGCCGCCTCGGCTTCAATGGTCTTTATGGCCAGTTCTTTTACAGATATACCCATTTCGGTGGCAAAATTAGGTTATTTCATTGTATACAAAATAGTTATGGATTCGCTTGAATTTTAACCATTTCAGGTAAGCGCAGTAGAAAATAGGTCGTAATTTTGGTGTCCTTTGGAAAAAAATAAAGGCTCGAGAAGTGTAAAGGTTCGACTAATTAAGAAAGTCGGGTGATGCAGGGTTTATACCTATTTACATACGTTTTCGGGATAAATTAAGTATCTTAAAAGCATGCGTTTTAAGAGAAATGCTAAGGAAACAATACTATAATGGGAACAACAACTGCTAAGAAATCAGCTGGCACAAAAAAGGCAAAAGGTGGCGAGAGTGGAGAAAAGAAGAATCGTTTCGATCTTCATAAAGCACTACAGGAAAACTTTGGATTCGACAAATTCAAGGGTACGCAGGAAAAAGTAATTGAATCGTTACTGGCTGGGCACGATACGTTTGTTATTATGCCTACAGGCGGAGGAAAGAGCCTGTGTTATCAATTGCCGGCGATGGTAAGCGAAGGAGTAGCGATTATTGTATCGCCATTAATTGCTCTGATGAAAAACCAGGTAGATCTGGTAAGAGGATATAGTAGTAAAGACGAAGTGGCACATTTTTTAAATTCTACTTTAAATAAAAAAGAAATAAAGGAAGTTCAGGATGATCTACTGAGCGGAAAGACCAAGATGCTCTATGTGGCTCCGGAAACACTCACCAAGCAGGAGAATCTTTCTCTTTTTGCTGAATTGAAGATTTCTTTTTTTGCTGTAGATGAGGCGCATTGTATTTCCGAATGGGGGCACGACTTCAGACCAGAGTACAGGAGACTGCGGGAAATGATGACAGAGATAAAACCCGATGCGCCAGTAATAGCCCTTACGGCAACGGCTACACCTAAAGTACAAAGTGACATTGTAAAAAACCTTGGGCTGCGTAAACCGAACGTGTTTATTTCATCATTCAATCGTTCTAATTTATATTATGAAATACAACCGAAAATAAAAAAATCGCAGACAGAAGAAAGCATTGTTCGATTCATTAAAAGCATGAAAGGGAAGAGCGGTATTATTTATACGCTTAACAGGAAGACAACAGAGGAACTGGCGAATACATTAATGGCTAATGGTATAAAAGCTGTTGCTTATCATGCAGGATTGGACAGTAAATTGAGGGCGGAGCGGCAGGATATGTTTTTGGGCGAAGACGTACAGGTGATATGTGCCACTATTGCTTTTGGAATGGGTATTGACAAGCCTGATATCCGCTTTGTTATACATTTTAATATACCCAAGTCTATCGAAAACTACTACCAGGAAACTGGAAGAGCGGGTAGAGACGGGCTGGAAGGGAAGTGTATTTTGTATTATTCTCATAAGGATGTGAGCAAGCTGGAACATTTAATGCGAGATAAGCCGCTTAGCGAAAGAGAAGTAGGTGCACAGCTCATTAACGAAACGGTGGCGTATGCAGAAAGCGGCGTCTGCCGGAGAAAAGTATTGCTCAGTTATTTTGGCGAAGTATATGAAACAGAAAACTGTGGGGAATGTGATAACTGTAAGCACCCTAAAGAGAAGATAGAAGCGAAAGAAGAAGCCGTGATCTTGCTAAAAGCTATTAAGGCGCTTAATGAGCGGTTTGCAACAGAATATATTGTGCAGATTGTGGGAGGGAAACTCACCCCTCAAATAAAAATGTTTAGACACGAGGGGTTAGAGGTCTTTGGTAGTGGGAAGGAAAAGGAGCCGCATTTCTGGGGCTCACTTATAAGACAAATGTTGCTGGAAGGGCTGCTGTCAAAAGATATTGAAGAATACGGTGTTTTGAAAATAGGTAAGAAGGGAGAGGCGTTTTTGAAAAAAGCGAAAAGCTTCCCTATAGTGATGAATAATCTTTATGAAGAAGCCAATGCCGACGATGAGGAGGGAGCAGAAGAGGCCACGGAAGTCGCCACAGACAATCGGCTTTTGGATATGCTAAAAGAATTACGGCAAAAGGAGGCAAAGAAAAAGGCGCTGCCGCCCTTTGTTATTTTTCTGGAAACATCGCTACAGGATATGGCAACGCTTTACCCTACTAGTACGGCTGATTTGGAAAAATGTCAGGGAGTGAGCAAAGGCAAGGCCATTCGGTATGGAAAGCCGTTTGTGGAATTGATCGCAAGGTATGTAGAGGATAATAATATTGAGCGGCCGGATGATTTCATCATGAAAAGCGTGGTGAATAAAAGTGGAAACAAGGTATATATTATTCAAAATACAGATAAGAAGGTTTCTTTGGAAACGATTGCTAAAAATAAAGGCTGGCGGATGGACGAAATGCTGGAGGAAATGGAAACAATAGCGGCCAGTGGAACCCGGCTCAATTTAGATTATGCCATAGATGAAATGCTCGACGAGGAAGAACAGGAGGAAATAATAGAGTATTTCAAAAGTTGTGAAACCTCCTCCTTACAGGTAGCCCAGGAAGAGCTGTCGGACTTTGATTTTAACTGGGAGCAACTTAAGATAATGCGGATTAAATTTTTGAGCGAATACGGGATGTAAGAAAAGATTGGCGGAATAGTTGTGGATTTTATGTGAATTCCCGCTATATTTGCTGCCCCGAAAGGGAAGGATGGTGCGGTAGCTCAGTCGGTAGAG
>CAZPPM010000024.1:0-32538 GCA_964588445.1 uncultured Citrobacter sp. | reverse complement strand
TCCCTCTACCCGCCTCCCAAACCACAACAGGGTTGCTTTTGGGGCTGCAAAGATAAATGCGTTATAGTATCCAACCTAAAAAAGAGAAAGATAATTTTTGCAGCAACCTTTGCAATAGATTGATTTACAATAAAAATTTTGACTACTTTTTGACGCTATGGAGAATAACCATAAAAAAGCGTTCGCAAATGTTGTTACGCTCCAGAAGGTCACACCGTTTTCTTATCAATATTTATACATTATTGCTTTCTGTCGGCTAGGCTGTATTACCTATCTAGAAGGAAATAGACCGCTTATTTAATAGTCATGGCATTTCTCTAATAGTTCGTCTATTTCCTTACCCACAATTTCTCTGGCATTAAAACTATCGTTCTGTATTTCCGTTAACGGAAAACCTAAAAACCGATGTAGGCCTCCTGGCTCAAACACGACCGATATGGTTTTATGGCTATCCATAGGGATAAGCCTCTTCCCCTGTAATAGGATTTCTTTCCGAAGAAAGCCATAGAAGACTCCATTAGTTTCTAAAACAAAGAAAGCTGACTCCTATGATCTGGTTTCGTTTTACCAATCGTTCCTTTTCCAATCCTAAAGACTTCCGACTCCTGATAGCGGGAAGCGACTGTAATACGTGTAGGGCCGGCTACAGCTGTAAATAATTGCTCTACCAGCTCCGGCCTGTTATTGTTTTTAGATAGATGAGAAAGAATGAGGTGAGATAAATAGTTGCTGCGATGTTTTGTAAATAGTGCTATAGCTTCTGTATTGGATAAATGACCGTAGCCATCGCTTATTCTTTTTTTTAAATGATAAGGATACCCTCCTTCCATCAGCATTTTCTCGCAGTAATTAGACTCAAGAAATGCAGCATGACATTTTTTAAAATAACGGATAAGATTATGACAGGCTATCCCTACATCTGTAAACACACCCACGCTAACCTTGCCATCACTGATAAAAAAACTATGTGGATCCGCAGCATCATGCTTCTTACTAAAGGGCGTTATACGTAGATTTCCAATTTTGATAATGGTATTATCTGAAAAGGAATACACCAGATGATCTTCAATGGGTATATTACTATTCGCTTTTGTAGCCGGAGTTATATAAACGGGAAGCTGGTATTTTTTTGAAAGCGCCGGTATGCCGGTAATATGATCTCCATGCTCATGCGAAACAAAAATCGCTTTTACTTTAGGTAGCGACAATCCTGATCGTAGCATCCGCTTTTCAATTTCTCTACACGATAAACCGGCATCTATGAGCACGGCTTCTTTCTCATTACCTACGTAATAAGCATTGCCATTACTCCCGGAATTGATAGAAGAAAAATAGAGAGCCATCTGAAGCAAAGTTAGCTATTGCACTTTTTTAATTACAATATATCTAGCAATAACTGTTCATCTTTCATTTACCCTACTAAAATATTTTACATTAAACTAAATAGGATACAATCTATTTTCTATTACGTCTATCTCAATAAAACTTAATAATTATGTTCTAAAAAAAGCACTTACTCACATTCAGCACAAAAAATCTTTATAAATAGTAGCGAGCCTGTAAGGTGAATATTTTCGGTCTTAATGCCCAAAAAACCGTATTGCCAAGCGATGTAATAAATCGGCCATCCACTTCGACTGAAAATTTTCTTTTCATGTTTACACCCAATTTAAAAACCGGAATCATAGCAGTCTTCGGATAGTCTATAAAGTTTTCTCTTTCTCTTACTATTTGTGATCCGTTCTTCTCAATAAAAATGTTATCTCCATAGGAAGAAATAGCCAAAGCCCACGCCATTCCAAAGTAAGCACGGTTAGATTCGTTCCTTAAATAGTTATACAAAAAAGAAATAGTTGGAATGAAAGACTTCTGAATCACCCGATAATCCAATTGCATATCTTGCTCTGCTACACTAGTGGCTTTTTTAAACCCGGTTCCTGTATAAATAGCCATTGTAGAACTCAATTCTCCCCTGACAGATAAGTCACCAAGCCTTCTGGCTGTTGTAGCCTCAAACCCTATTGTTACAAAGGGAACTACACTTCCGGAAAAATTCATGTGAGTAAAATTATTTACAGCCTCCCCTTTAAATTTAACCCAATTATAACCACTGCCTGCTCCAAGAAAAAAGGAGAACTGCTTGCCTCCCGATTGTTTATGAACATATTGCATTTTCGCAGATAGCTCTTCATTAACTCTTACCACAACTTTTTTTATGTCTCCGTCATTATATTTTGCATTATCAATTTTTCCCAACAACCTTGCCGATACCTTTTTAGATATAAGAAATGCTCTCAACTGATTGATATATATCTTATCCTCTCTGTACGAGTTGCCACCATCGTGTACAATTTTATACATCAATTCAGCTATTTGATCGCTTTTGTTTTCTTCGATAAAATAGTGTGCTTTTTCATCTATCAGCTCATACAAAGAAAGTGCATCTCCATGTACTAAAACTCTTAACAAAACGGTATCTATTACGGTGGAATCATTTACAAATTGCAAGTCAGCTAATTTATCAACAGGTCTGGCATCTTTTTTCACAATTTTCTGTATATACTTATCTTTCCCAAATACCTCTAAATAGTTTAATTGATACTTTGTATACCTAAAAAAGTCATTGCTAGTAGAATCTTTATAGAAGTTAATAACCAATGGGTTCTTTGCCCATGCACTATAGCTTACCCAACCTTTTAATGTATCACTGTTTTCTACAACAATCATAGCTTTCGCTTTTATAGACTGGCTATAGACGTTAGTCGAGATAATACCTAGGCATATAAAAAGTATACTTCTTTTTGCAAGTAATTTCATAGTAATTAAAAAGAGGTTAAGGTTTATAAATAAGTAGCCTATTTAAATTCTTTTAAGAGGTGTTAAGTCACAAAAAAATCGCTTTCGCACAGACTCAATCTAAGTTATTCTAAAAATATGGTAAAAGATTCGAAAATATCAAAACAAATTGAAATGCGATTATCATCTCATGCTTCTTTTGCTACAAACGCATTATACTACTATCACATTTTAAAAAACAGCTAACTATCGAATAATAAATATATCTCTAAATTTTCTTTGCCGTTTATAAATAACGCAATAGAATCACCTATTTTTTATCAGTTTGGCTCAAAGTACAACAGTGGCTTTTTTTACCACAATCCTATTCGCCGTAAGATGGGTAACAAGAACAGGAATAGTGTCACCGGGCTTTATTGTTTCTTTTTCCTCTGGGGTAAGAACCAATTTGGCCTGCAGACGATCACCAAATAAATCCAGGTACACCGCATGTGGAGAAACTTTGTACACAACCGCTTCTATAGGCATGTTGTGCTTAAAATGTTGTTGTGCCTTTTTATACTCTGGGATAAAGCTGTGTGAAAAAAGTTCTGCCGCTACTGATCTGGGCTTATCCAGATGCAATAATTTAAAACTGATAGTTACATTCACAGCCGTTTCTACCGGTTCTTTTTCCCATCGCGACAATTGCACAGGAAATAAAATATAGTTCTTGACTTCTTTTACAAAAAACTTACCATCCACTACTTTTAGATAACCCGCAAAGCGATTTTCTATTGCCGCTTTTTGAATCATTAAATCTACAAACTCATTATATAAAAATTTCACGTCGTACGCTGCCATCTTATCACCCCTGTCAGACAGGCGCAGCGCAAAACTTACCGTATCATGCAGCCGATACTGATATAGTTTTTGATCGGGATCGTTCTTGTCAATTTTGCAATTGATCGATTTGTGTTTATTCTTATCGGTGTACTCAATCGTTGCAAAACGCTTTTCGTAGTTAATGAAAGAAATTTTTCCCTTGTAATCAGATCCCGTTTTTTCCATAATAGCCGCAAAGGTAGCGCAACTTAAAGGCCTTTCTACATCTTTCTTTATGAATAATACAACTAGACTGCATTTATTAGCGACCATTAAATTTCTTCAGCATTTTACCTCACTGTAACCATTTGACCCTTGCTGCATCTATGTCTTAAAAAATATTCCTACGAAAAGAGGCAGTCGTTAACGACTGCCTCAACTATTTAAGAAAAGTATTATTCACTAAAATTATAGAATCTCATACCAGTAGTACCCCGGTATTTCAAGGTGTATCTTAACAGTATGTGTTCCGGCTTTAATAGCAATATTTTCACCGCCGCCTTCCAGTGTGCCGTTGGCTCCATTATCGCCTAAGTTGATTTCCCATCCGCCATTTGCTCTAATCTTAAACCCACCATCGGAAGGAGCCGTAAACGTTCCGGTAAATACTTTGTTTGCTGCATCATAAGTCATGGCAACATCATCTAGCCATCCGCTAAAGTCACCAATTAATCCCCAACTTACCGCAATAGCCGACCAAGTAAGATCCGTTGTGTTTACATTAATTTTATAATACCCTGCAGCTAAGTTAATGTTATCACCAGAGGTACTTATTTTACCCGGGCCGTCATCACCATATGCCGTTCCACTCCAACTTGGCGCATCTGTAAATTTAAACGCTGTTGCTTCAGAAATATTTACATACCCTTCGTAGCTATTATTTTTATCTGGAGATGCTATTTGCGGAGCTGCTTCCGGATTCCATCCCTGATAACCACCCGGCAAATACAAGAAACTAAACTCTTTTACCGGTGTAATGGTAAAACGCCCGGCCTGGAAGTCCAATCCGACTTTATACAAACCAGCTACATCGGGACCTTTAAAATTAGAGTTGTACCCCGTAGGACTTGCATTGGAATAGTAGCCAAAAATGCCCCCTTCCTTAATACCTTCTACGGAATTATTTTCAACAGCAAATTTCTCATCCCAAGAACCATTTACAGGCAATATTAAAAACTCTCCTGCTTGCAAATAAAATTCTCCCTCGTATATCAATTCCGAAATCTTTTTGAATGATTGCGTAAGCACCGGCACAGGATTATTCCAACCCCCTAAAGAACTATTACCTACAAGGAAAAGCGTTTGGGATGCAGGAGGATTAACCTTAGGAGGTACTACATAAGGAGTGAATTTTAAAGTTGCTTTATTAGAGATTTTTTGATCATTATTATTAGCATAAGAAGCTACCACTCTCGCCTCAACATCTACTGCTACACTAAAAGGGTATCCTTTATCGAGTAAAAAAGTATTCAGCTCTTTCGCTATATAGGTTGTATGTAGAGAGTCTGATTGAGTAATTACTCTCTCTAGCGGATTAGCAAAGTTGCTACCGGCTACATCTAATTGCACAACATACTTATAGTTAGATGCCAGTGTGCTAAACTCAGGAGATGTCCAATTCAATGTAAGCACGAGTTTATTAGAATCAGCAACAGCCGGAGCAATAGAAGCGGAAGAAACAGTAAGTACCGGCCCATTTCCTTCAACATGAAAAGGCAGATCATTTACTTTCTCGCAGGCGGATAGCATTATGACTAATGATAAAACCAGCAGGCTGTATTTAGTAATTAATCGCATAGTATTTTTTTAAATCTTCACAATCGTTTTTTAAGCATTAGAGCTTGGTAAGCGTATAAGTATATTGCAATGGATTACGCAAATCCAATTCTACTTTGTATTCGGCCGTTTCCGGTATCGTAATATCATCTCCGGAATAGGATAAATAATCCGGTGTAGTGGATTTGTAACCTAGTTGTATGTCCCATCCTCCATTAGCTCTAAACTTAAATCCTCCTGCTGTTAAATTAATAGAAGCTATTTCAAGCTTACCCGTAGTACTATTGTAGGTAAGAGGAGCATCGGCGGCCCAGCCATTAAACCCACCAATCATCGCCCAACTTATTTTTTCATACGACCATGTCAAGGCATCAATATTAGGCTTAAGCCTGTAGAAACCAGCTTCGGCTATGGTTAAGTTACCAGCTCCGCCATCTGTATTTAATGCACCGCCGGATCCGTCGCCGTAATTTGTACCACTCCAACTAGGTTCGCTGGTAAACTTAAACTGTGTATTAGGATCTGCAAAGTTTACATATCCTTCAAAAGCTTTGTTATCCTCCGATCCTACTCTTGGTGCTGCTTCAGGTGCCCAACCTTGGTGACTTCCTGGTACCCACAAATAGTAAATTAATACCGGCTCACCATAAGGCTTTACAATAAAAGAAAGTGTATTGGACACTTGCTGTGTTTCACTGGCAAGACCTATCCTTGCGATGATACGCATTTCAATAGTGTTATCTATTGTAGTATCCAGTTTCAGGTTGCTTACTAAAATGGTATTTAACTCAGCCGTTTTAAAGGTGTGGCTTAATTCCTTACTAATGGCAAGTGTACGCTTATTGGTTCCCTTAAATTGCTTTCCGGCAGAGTCGATCTCCAATGTATAATTGACATCCTGAGAACTAACGCCTGTTGTAAAACGGTAATCAGGATTAGTCCAGGAAAGCTTAATAGCATCTTTTAATCGATCATCATAGCTTAGGGGTATCTTACTATTGACCGGCAAAGAAGCAGTAAACACGGGAGGATTACCGTTTTCAAAGTACACTCTATTCTCATCCTTGGTACAGGAAATCAATCCTGCAATAAGGATAGAAAAAAGGGCTGTAAGGTTAAATATCTTTCTCATATAGCTCTTTTTCAGTTCAGGTTAATAGTTGCTGTTTTGTTTAATATTAGGATTAGCGGATATCTCTGCTACAGGAATGGGAAACACTTTAAGGTGGGGTTGCACGGCTGTACCAGAACTTACACCCCCTTTCCAAGGCCATAAATAAGTACCTTCTGTAAAGCGATTGAAGCGAATCAGGTCAGTTCTTCTAAATCCTTCCCAATGTAGCTCACGGGCCCTTTCATCAATGATAAAGTCAAGCGTAAGTGTAGTACTATTGATATTACCACTACCGTTACCATAAGCTCGGGTACGTACCAGATTAGTATAAGTAACGGCTTCAGCAATCGAACCTCCGGTGCCTCCTCTTAAAACAGCTTCAGCATAAATAAGATGTTGCTCTGCCAAACGGAATAGCGGGAAATCAATATCTGTAAATAAAGGGTCAGATCCCATCTGCCCGCTTTTAGTAAGATTGCGAAATTTCTTAACGGCATATCCTTCTGTAAACGCAGGCGCAGGATCGGCTGATAATTCCAGCTCTTGTCCATCGGTATGGAACTGTGCCCGCTTATCAGCAGTGCCTGTAACATCAGGAAACAAATTAGGCAATGCGCTGGTCGTGCGTATACCTCCCCAGCCACCACCGCCAAGTCCTGATTCAGATCCTATCATACTGCCTCCAACAGAAGCGTTCACTAAGAAAGTTGTACCGCCATAGTTCTGTGTTCTCTTACCATCATAATTGATAGTTAAGATAAACTCGCTGGTATTGGTATGGTTATCTGCCAGCATTAATTGGCGATAATCCGGAATAAGCGAATAACCAGCGTCAATCACTTTCTTCGCGTATGTAATAGCTTCAGTATTTTTTGGTGTGCCTGTATATACTTCTGCATTCAGATACATTCTTGCCAGCAATGCCCATGCCGCAGCTTTGTCAGCACGGCCATAGCCATTAGTGCGTGGAGCCGGTAATGTTGCTTCGATAGCTTTTAATTCTGATTCGATATAGTTAAACAACTCTGTTCGGGTAGTTTGCTGTGGTAGAAAAGTTCCTAAAGGCGCATCGGTTTCCTTTACCAAAGCAGGCTTTCCAAAAAGATCCATCAATACCCAATACTGAAAAGCTCTTAAAAAACGTGCTTCTTCTTTATAGCCTCTTATCGTACCTGCATTACCCTCTGCAATTCCTCTTGCTGAAAGTTTATCATCTGCTGCCTGGCGAATAAAGTCATTGGCCAGTGTTATCTGGTAGAAACTACGATAGTAAAGGCCTTTAAGAATTACATTATCAGAAGACCAACGCATAGGATGAAAATCATGGATTCCCGGATCGTTCCAACCTGCCTGTATTACCGCCTCGTCTGTACTTATCTCCTGTGCCCACCAGAACATACGTAAAAAATCAGACGTGCCCTCGTCTATCCCTTGTACATCACCATTGCCTGCAGGGCCGCTGTTACCTGTTAAAGCAAAACTGGCATACACTTTAGCAAAAGACTGCTGATAACCAGAAAAGTCTTTGTAAGCCTGATCTGCCGTAATATCATTTGTAGGTAGTCGATCCAGTTTTTTATCACAGGAAATTATAGTTACCATAAGGCAAACCAATAAACCTGTTTTGAAAATATTTTTATTCATAAAAAATAATTATCGCTGAGTAAATACGGTTAATGGTTTAAAAATCAAGATTGGCTCCTATTACAAATGTTCTGGGACGCGGATAAAAGTTATTATCTACTCCACTGGCCATTTCCGGATCAAGCCCTTTGTATTTAGTAATCACAAATACATTTTGCACATTGGCATTCAGGCGCAACGTGGCTTTTTTGTTAAACACAGATCCTATATCGTATCCCAAGTTAATATTATCCATCCGCAGGAACGACCCGTTTTGTATATAGTAATCTGATAAACTAAAGCCAGCCCTACGTCCTGAAATATGCGTATTCATTAAATCTGAATAACCATTTCCTAAAAATCCATTCCCAAATACAATCGAACGGATACCAATATTGGAGTTCACATTATTGTAAATATAATTGCCCACATTGGCTCTCATTACAAATCCTGCATTCCATTTTTTATAAGATAGATTCGTAGAGAATCCGAAGAAAGCTTCTGGATCGGGTCCTTTATATTGATACAAGTCTTTTTCATTAATCACACCATCTCTGTTTACATCTTCAAACAATCCATCAATCGGTTGATTGGTTTCTTTGTCATATACTTGTTTGTACATAAAGAAAGAACCGCGTCTGTAGTTCACGGTATGTACAAACAAAGTTTGACCTGTACCACCCGATATACCACCGTAGCGATTACCCAAAAATTCAGGATCATCTGAGATAGTTAGTTTGGTGATTTCGTTTCTATTATACGTAGCATTAAAGTTAACACTCCAGTTAAAATCAGTTCCTCTAATCACATCTGCACTAATGTTAAACTCCACTCCTCTGTTTTCCATACTACCCACATTCGCCACAATTTTATTCGAGAAATTAGTGCCAGCTGGTTGATCAATCTCGTTCAAAAGATCTGTTGTTTTACGCAAATAAAAATCAACAGTACCCGTAATTCTATTATTCAGGAATCCAAAATCCAGCGCAGCATTGTATGTGGCTGTTTGTTCCCATTTCCTATTTTCATAATAGCCTCCTGGTCGGTATAAGTGAAACCATTGATCACCTAACTGGTATTGCGCCGTTTGGTTACTAAGATTATAATAAGAGATGTAGTCAAAATAGCCTATCCCATCTTGTTGCCCTGTTACACCATATCCCAAGCGAAGTTTTAGATCCGATACAACGTTACTATTTCTCAGGAATCCCTCTTCTTTAATTCTCCAGGCAAATGCCAATGCAGGGAATACACCCCAGCGGTTTGCCTTACTAAAGCGAGAAGATCCGTCTGTTCTAATTGCCGCCGTCAACAGATACTTGTTGTTGAATGTATAATTCAATCTTCCGTAATATGACAACAGCGTGTATTGTGGCTTGTTTATAATGAATTGTGGTCTTGTAACAATAGTTCCATCATAAGTATGATCCGGAGAAGCAACACCTATCGTTTGGAAATCATAATAGCCGCTACCGGCTGTAACATCCACACGACTGTTAATACCTGTTATATCTTTTACATAGTTCAGGTAAAATTCGGCTGTATAGTTATTCTTGTATTGCGAGTAGCGATTGCGCGTTCCGCCATGGTATGTGTTTGTAGTATTATCCAAAAATCTTTTATACCCCATTGCAGCCTTATCATCAACTACATTCGTTCCATGTCCATAAGAAGCGTCATAACCCAGATTCAAATTAGCCCTAAGCTCCGGTAGGAAATGAAATTTGTAGTCCACTACAACATTACCAATACTGCGCAGTGCCTGCCCATTATTATGTTGTTGCTCCAGCATTCCTAATGGGTTACGCGGTGTAAGGTCACGTAATCCTGTTACGGTCGATGGATTTAAAAATTCAAAATATCCACCATAGCTCTGTTTATCGTTGGAATAAACTGGTTTTGAAGGGTCAAAAATAACGGCAGCGCCAATGGCTCCTTCATTTGCAAACCGGCTATTGCTTACCGATCCTTTTATGTTCAAATCAATGCTCAGGTGATTGTCAAAAAATTTAGGACTTAGATTTACACCGGCCGAAATTCTTTCCAGGTTACCTGTTTTTAATATACCATTCTGATTTAAGTATCCTACAGAAAAGCGATACGGCATATTCTTCGTTGATCCACTTATACTAATATTATTATCGGTGCTAATAGCGTTACGATAAATCTGATCCTGCCAGTCTGTACTCGCGGTACCTAAGGAATCAATAAGATTAGGCGTTCCATTTTCAGCAGCATATGCCGTTACATAAGCCCTATGCTCAGCAGCCGTCATTACATCTACTTTTCTTGCTATCTGAGCTGATGATACCTGTGTATTAAAGTTAACGCGAGGTTTGCCGCCTCTTCCTTTTTTAGTGGTAATGATGATTACACCATTGGATGCGCGAGAACCATATATAGCTGCCGCAGATGCATCTTTCATCACGTTGAACGTTTCAATATCATTGGGGTTAATAAGCGCTAAAGGATTAGCTGCTCCACTTATCCCTCCGTTATCTAACGGTACACCATCTATTACAATCAGCGGATCATTACTTGCATTCAACGAAGCTCCTCCACGAATACGAATAGTACTTCCTGCTCCAGGAGCACCTCCATTGGAGGTAATCTGCACACCAGCCACTTTACCTGCAATCAATTGCTCAGGTGTGGTAATAGCTCCCTTTACAAAATCCTTAGAGGATATTGTAGTAATGGAGCCCGTTAAATCCCTTTTACGTGCAGTACCATAACCAATAACAACAACCTCTCCCAAAGAAGAAGCAGTAACGTCCATAGAAATATCTACATTAGTTCTATCAACAATAGATACTTCTTTTGTTTCATATCCTACATTGGAAAAAACCAATGTGGTTACTGACGTAGTAACCGAAATACTATACGCACCATCTTCTCCCGTTTGTGTTCCGGTGGGCAATCCTTTCGGGCTTACCGTTACCCCGGAAAGAGGAGAACCATCCTTGGCATCTGTTACTTTTCCGGTAACTACTTTGCTTTGCGAAAATGCGGAAAGAGATAGAAAAAACATTGCAGTGAATACACCCAATGCCTTCAGCAGTTTTTTGCTGGTCATAAGCAACCGTTATTAGTTTAAGCAATTAGATTTCAAACACACAATGTGTATTTGATACACAATGTTAGAATATTTTTATTTCTCCACCAACTTTAATTTTCCTGACAAAACACTTTGGAGTTATTAATTCATTACCACCCGCGGCGTAAATCCCTTTGTAGTTATGTGTTTTCGATAATACTCCGGCCTTAGTTTATACAATTTGCCAGGCCTGTGGGGTACATCCTCTTCCATCTCATTTAGGTCTATCAACCAGTCTTTAATGGATATTTTCTTCCTGAAATTTCTACGATCCAGCTCTATCCCCAAAATAGCTTCATAGACTTCCTGTAATTCCCGGAGAGAGAACTTTTCTGGCAACAGGTTGAAAATAATAGGTCGATCCAGTATTTGATCTTTTAACCGCTGAAGACAGGTATCCAAAATGTTTTTATGATCAAAAGCCAGTTTGCGAATAGTGTTGACAGAAATCCATTGAAGATCATTGTTGGTAAGCCGCAATCGCTGGTGCTTGCTATCAATAAGTGAGTAATAGGCTGTAGTAATTACCCTTCCCGAGGGGTGCCGGGTAACGGTACCAAACGTATGCACCTGCTCCAAGTAAACATCCTGCATACCAGTACGCTCTTCCAATATCCTGTAAGAAGCGCTATCTAAATCTTCATCCGGACGAACGAGATCTCCCAGTAAGGAATAAAGGCCTGAAAACTCTTTAAGGTCAGACTGAATAGCTAATACCTTCAGCTCTTTCTCTGCATAGCAAAAAATAACACAGTCAACGGATATGGCTATATTAAAATACTCCTGGTGACTTATTTTCTCCAGCTCCGCTGTTTTCAGGTTTTTAGTTTTGGACATCGCTTGAATTTAAAAAACACCGCAAAAGAACTATTATTTTCTAAGGAACAATCAGCTTGACCGTCTTTTTCTCCTCTAATGTTTTGACATGTAATATATATACACCTGACGGAAGATTGCTGCCGATCCAGGGTAACTGCTGCTCACCAGCAACAAGTACTCCATTATAAACTCTGGTAACAGCTTTGCCACTGGAGTTGTACACTACCATCTCTACCCGCGTATTCTGCGGTGAGTTTATACGAATGACAGATGCGCCACTAACGGGGTTAGGCGTTACCAATACCTCTAATGTCTCAGCCGGATCAACGGGTGGTGGTGGCGGTGGCTCTACCGTAGGCTCTTCTGCACCGGTAAGATTTCTATTCAAAAAGAGTTTATACTCCCCGGGCTGTAAGGTAAGCGGCTGGGCAGCATTTGTTATTTCCTTGGCACTATTGCCAAAATAGTCATACCAAACGCCGGTTTTAGGATAGTTGATAGTAACAGATTGTGTGGTGACACCAAAGTTGCCTACCACGTATAATAAAGAAGAGTCTGTTGCCGATTTTAAAGTCATCCATTTAAAAGCGCCTGCAAAGTTCCTGTCTACTGTAACATTGTTGGCGATAAAAACATCTTTATACCAGCCATGATTTCGCAAAGCAGCCAGTTTGCTATATATGTTGTACAAGTTCACCCTCCTTGCCTGCTGCTGATAATCCCAGCGAATGGGTTTATTACTGGTGCGGCATTCTTCATTCACCGTGCCATTAGGGCAATAATTGATAGGGTAGTCATAACCCATTTCACCAAATTGCCAGATCATTTTAGGGCCTGGCATCGCCATAAAGAAAGCAGCACATAGCTCATTCCTTTTTAAGGCTGTGGTAGTATCTTTTATAGAATACGCTCCGGAACTGTTTCCAAAGTTGATACTCTTATAGGTCATCCGCTCCTCATCATGGCTTTCCATATAAGAAATAAGGTAGGGATTTGTCCAACCCCTGGTTGTATGTAATGCTCCATCAAAATTGGAGTTATCCAGCCATCCCATAGCCGCCTCACTAAAACTGTGGTTCATATTTCCCCAGAACATCATTCCATAATCTGCCAATTCTTTTTCTTCTGTATTTACACCCAAATGTTCTAAAACCACATAAGAACCGGATGATTTCAATTGCAGCGTATCATAATATTTTTTCCAGATAGCAATACGTGAGGCATCATATGCCGACCAACCATTCACATCACAGTTTCCACCATTTGCATCACAAGTGGCTTTTTGTGTAAATCCTTTCGATAGATCAAACCGGAAGCCATCTATCTTGTACTCCTTAAGCCAATGCTCTACCACCCGACTAAAAAAGTAATTGGTCGCAGCGCTCTCGTGGTTCATGTCGTAGCCCACATTAAACGCATGTTTCGTAACGGGATTAAACCATGGGTTATTGGTAGCAGGTCGATTATTCGCCGCATCCCAATACAACTGCACCATTGGTGATAAACCAAACGAATGATTAAGCGCTATATCCATGATAACGGCTATACCATTGCTATGGCACACGTCAATAAATTCTTTTAAGCTGTTCTTAGGACCATAGTATTTATCAGGAGCAAAATAAAAATCAGGATTGTAACCCCAGCTTTCGTTTCCTTCAAATTCATTAAACGGTAATAACTCAATCGCATTGATACCTATTCTTTTTAAATAGCTAATCGTATCCTTTAATGTTTTCCAATCATGTGCGCCTACAAAATCCCGTACGAGTAATTCATAAATGAAAAGATTTCTTTTACCTGGTCGTTGAAAATTCGTGTTTGTCCAGCTATAGTTCGTCTGATTCGTTTGTAAAACACTTACTATACCCGATTGGCCGGCAGGATAAACTTTTAACGAAGGATAGGTAGTCGCAGCGATATACTGATCATTCCAGGGATCCAGAATTTTTTCTGCATAAGGATCGGCTACTTTAAGCCATCCATCCACCAGATACTGATAAGCATATTCTACGCCTTGGGTAAGGCCATTTATTTGTAACCACCAATATTTACCATCAGGTGTATTATTCATTTGATAGGTGGATTGCTCTGTCCAGTTATTACCCGGAAATTCTCCTATAACTGCTACCCTGCTTTTTTCTGGCGCTTCCAGCACCAGTATAACAGAGGTATTATCGCTACGATAATTAATACCCGGCATTGTACCTGCCGGCAGTGGTGCCACCGTTACACCACCGCTTACAAAAAGTTTGACGGAATCTTTTGACACTTCTCCACCATTAATCGCTTCTACGATAATGGTATTGTTTCCAGCCGTACTTAATGTAATATTTCTTGTAATCGTGGTGGCAGCGGCCGCCGTTTGTACCAATGCTCCATTTACATAAATATTTAGGGTAGCCGATTGGTTGCTAAGAGCTGTTACCGCAAGGTTATCGTTTAATGCTTTTGTAAGCAGTTCAGGCTCTCTTACTAGCTTAGGCTGAAAAGGGGGCTCCTCTATGCGTAGGGCTAAGTCATTCGTATAAACAGGCACGTACATATTACTGCCATCTGCATTGCGCTGTACAGTATTACCATCTGCACTGCGAAATAAAATAGCTATGGCTTCAATAGTTTCAGTAGGATCCGTTACATTGAAAAAGCTGCGAATATTCGTAACAGTGTATGTCCACTTATTAGCACCTGCCGCAATTGCCTGGCCAGCCGCTGGAGATGTACCCCAGTCAAACAAAACATGCTTCCAGTCATCCCCATTATTACTTTTATTGGTAATGAGTCCTATATGTACATACACATTGCCGGTATAATTCAGCAACCCTGTATTACCCCTTGTAGCATCCAGCGTAATAATAATATTATCCGATTCTTTGGCAAAGGAGGGAGTCCAGCTAAGTAATTGTGTTTTTCCTTGAAGAAAAAATAAACAGGCCGTGAGCCCAATTAGCAACAATCTTTTCATCAGCAATCATTTTAGTTTTATAGCAACTGCTTTGTATCAGACGAAGAAGTGTACCTTTAAATACCTTGCAAACAAAACAGGAATCGAAGATAATAAAATATGTACTTAATACACATTAATAGATAAAAAAACCCTTTTTCCTGCCTTAGCCTTAATGCCTAACTTTACCGCAAACAGCCTCGAATGTATCGGCCAGAACAAACACAGCAGATTCAGGAACAAACAATTAGTTTATTAAAACAGGCCGCAGACGGACTCGTAAACCCGGCAGAAATTGACTCTTTGAGGGAGGTTTTACGCTTTCATGAACATCGTTATTATCTATTAAACGACCCCCTGATTGCTGATGTAGAATACGATCAACTCTTTAAGCTATTAGAAAATCTGGAACAGGAAAACCCTGCTCTAATTACAAAAGACTCCCCTACCCAACGTGTAGCTAAAGGCCTTACTAAAGAGTTTCCTAGTGCACAGCACCTAGTGCCCATGTTGTCTCTGGACAATTCGTATAATAGCGAGGACTTACTTGATTTTGATCGAAAAGCAAAAGAGCTAGCCGGTGTTACGGCATTAGAGTATTGCGTAGAACCCAAATTCGACGGTGGCAGCATCTCGCTCATTTATGAAGATGATTTTCTTACAAGAGGCGCTACTCGTGGCAACGGTGTAGAGGGCGATGAAATCACGACTAATATCCGACAAATTCGATCCCTGCCTTTATCTGCAAAATTTTCGAACTATGGTTTACAAACAGTAGAGATAAGAGGAGAAGTGTTGATTAATAAAAACAATTTTACCCGATATAACCAGCAGCTTGCAGAACAAGGTTTGCCGCCATTGGCCAACCCCCGCAATGCCGCCGCCGGTACATTACGCATCAAAGACCCGGCAGAGGTAAACAAAAGAAACCTAGAAGCTTTTGTCTATCACATCAGCTATTATACACTTGCCGATGGTAAACAAGTACCTAAAGAACTGCAAACACATAGCGGTTCATTAAAGCTTTTATGGGATCTGGGCTTTCGCAGCCCGGAAAAAGAAAAGAAAGTATTCTCTACTATACAGGATGTTATTGCCTACTGCAACGAGTTTGAGCAATTACGAGACACCCTGCCCTACGAAATTGATGGCATGGTTATCAAAGTCAACAGTTTTGATTTGCAGGATAAGATGGGAATGACATCCCACCATCCTCGCTGGGCCATTGCCTATAAGTTTAAAGCCCGGCAAGGTACCAGCAAATTGCTAAATGTAGAATTTCAGGTAGGACGTACCGGCTCTATTACTCCCGTTGCCAAAATTCAACCTGTTCCCATTGGTGGTGTTACCGTGTCTTCCATTTCTTTATTCAACGAAGATGTTATTAAAGAAAAAGATTTGCTTATAGGTGATACCGTATTGGTAGAAAGAGCGGGCGATGTAATTCCTTACATCGTAAAGTCTATGGCAGAGCTAAGAAAGGGCGATGAGCAAGCCATTGCGTTTCCTAAGCAGTGTCCTGTGTGTAGTAGCACTCTATTTAAAGAAGAGGGAGAAGCGGTATGGCGCTGCATCAATATTGAATGCTCAGCACAAGTAGTAGAGCGCATGATTCATTTTTCCAGTAAAGATGCCATGGATATACGTGGTTTTGGCGAAGCCAATGTGCGCAAATTCTTTGAACTTGGACTCTTGAAAGATATTCCGGGCATGTATACGCTTGATTTTTCAGCTATTGGTAACATGGAGGGCTTTGGAAAAAAATCCATTGATAATCTACAGGCTGCCATAGAAAAATCAAAACAACAATCCCTTAATCGCTTATTATTTGGCTTGGGAATACGCTTTGTAGGAGAAACAACCGCTAAAACACTGGCAAATGCCGTAAGTCATTTATTAGACTTAGCGGGTTTTACACAAGAAGACCTATTGCAATTGGAAGATATAGGGCCAAAAGTAGCGGGCAGCATACAACATTTCTTTAGCAATGAAACGAATATAAAGATGTTGAAGGATCTGGAGCAACTCGGCCTTCAGTTACATAACACAAAAAAATCAAATCCTGCTAAGGGCGATAGCAACTTAGCAGGACAAACGTTCTTATTTACCGGAACATTACCTACTTTAAAGCGGGATGAGGCTGAAGCCATGGCAGAAGCGAAGGGCGGTAAAATTGTAAGCGGTGTAAGTGCTAAGCTCAATTACCTTGTCGTAGGTGAGAGTGCCGGAAGCAAATTAGAAAAGGCAAAAAAAATCAATACCATTAAGATACTTTCAGAAGCAGAATTTTTAACTCTTGTAAGTGCTACATGATAAAATCCTTTGTTAAAAAAACCTTACGTGCTATTGCTGGCCCTGCTTTTCAAAAAGAATTGAATAGTCGGCAAAAGCTGGCGGAACTTTATCAGGAAACACTCCCTATTATAGCCCCGCAAAAAAATTGCTCTGCTATTGTGTTTTCAAAAAATCGGGCCATACAACTTCATGCTTTACTGAGTACTTACTATCATTACATCAACAATCCTGCACCTTTATATATTCTTTATACTACTAGTTCTGATAGACATGAGCAATCTTACAAAGAACTGATAGCTTTATATTCTCACCATCCTATCCACTTTGTAAAAGAAACCTCGTTTAAAAAAGATTTGGAAAAAATACTGGACGCCATTTCATCAACTACTCTTTTTTTTATGACAGATGATGGTATTTTTTTGGATCATGCAGATTTGCAGGATATACTCTCTTTTACAAATTATCGCCACGTTCCCTCACTTATAAAAGGGAAAGACCTTACGTATTGTTATGTACAGAATAAACCACAGCCGCTACCCGATTTTACTCCTGAAACCAACAGCCTGCTAAGCTGGGATTGGAGTCGCTCACCTGCTTACTCCGATTGGGCTTATCCTTTTTCCGTAGATACCAGCTTTTTTGTCAAGCAGGAAATAGAACATATGATTCGTTCTATAGACTATAAAGGACCCAATAGCTTGGAAACCGCATTGCATCAAACTTATTTACCCGTTTTCTTATTACGAAAAGGTATTTGCTATGAAAAAGCAAAGTATGTAAATGTAGTTAGCAATGTTGTGAACAGCGAACACGCCAACAGACATTCAGGTTTTCATACTCCAGACGATTTACTGGCAGAATGGGAAAAAGGCAATCGTATACTTTTTGAAGAATTCGCAGGTCTTCCTTGCGGAATAGCCGAAGTGAAAAAATTTTCTTTTACAAAAAGGTAGACCTATGAAAGCCAATTACACTTATTTCTCAATAGATTTTTGTTAACTATTGTGAGTAAAACACTCTATTTACCAATAAACTTTCTAAAAAAACATGTCGATAAAAACTATAAAGGGTTTTATGCTGGCATGACAAACATTAATCAATTCAGAATATTATTTAATACACAATTCAATCAACAAATCCCTTTACAGAAAGACTCAACAAGTATCTTGATAGAATAAATTTTTACAGCGAGCCGTAGCAAAGGTTTATTTTTGAGCTAAACAAAATCCTACCATCATGCTACAGACAACAACTATAAAATTCTTAAAAGATCTTGGTAAGAATAATAACAAACCTTGGTTTGATGCCAATCGGCAAAAATATGAAGGAGCTCGTGCGGACTTTGCTTCTTTTATCCAAACAATAATTGATAAACACGGAAAAAAAGATACATCCATTCAACACCTGATCGCAAAGGATTGTATGTTTCGCATCAATAGAGATGTACGCTTTGCAAAAGACAAGTCTCCTTATAAAACAAATTTTGGTGCCAGTATTAACAAAGGCGGAAAACAATCGATGATCTCTGCAGGCTATTATGTTCATGTACAACCGGGACAGTCTTTTACCGGCGGGGGTATATGGATGCCTCCGGCAGAAGAGCTCAAGAAAGTGCGACAGGAAATTGACTACAACTTGCCAGCTTTTAAAAAAATTATTACCTCCTCCTCTTTTAAGAAAGTATATGGCGACCTATCTCAGGAGGCCGAATACAAATTAAGTCGCCCACCTAAAGGATATGAAGCAGACAATCCAGCTATTGAATACCTCAAGCTGAAAAGCTTTTTAGGCGTATTAACCATCAAAGACACGGTGCTTACAACAACCGATTTAGCCAAGCAAACCCTGACAGCTTTTGCTGCTTTACAGCCTCTTATTGAATTTCTTAACAAAAGCATGGAGCCGTAAAAATCTTGGTTTTTTAAAAAGGGAAAGTTTTTTTGTATATTCAATGTTTAAACATTAATTTTGTAGTCTAAATTAATTTTATGGCAACTTGGAACATTGATACAGCACACTCTGAAATAGGTTTTAAAATTAAACACCTTGTAATCTCTACCGTTTCTGGAAAATTCAGCTCGTTTGAAGGACAGTTAAATGGAGATATCGACAAGCTGACTGCAGCTACTATTTCTTTTACAGCCGACATTAACAGTATTCATACGGGAAATGAGCAACGTGATGGGCATCTGAAATCTGCCGACTTTTTTGATGCAGAAAAATTTCCCAAACTAAGCTTTGCATCTACCAGCATTGAAAGCAAGGGCGGGGATGAGTATGCAGTCACAGGTAACCTTACTATTAAGGATACTACAAAACCTGTAACACTGAATGTAGAATTTGGCGGTGTACAAAACGATATGTATGGAAGAACGGTAGCCGGTTTTGAAATTGCAGGTAAAATCAATCGTCAGGATTTTGGACTTACCTGGAGCGCAGTAACAGAAGCAGGCGGAGTAGTTGTAAGCGATGAAGTAAAATTGTTGATCAATACAGAGCTGGTAAAAGCTGATTAATAATTGTACTATATAAAAAAGCCGCCATTCCATGGAATGGCGGCTTTTTTATATAGACTCGTCAACTAGTTAAATATATACTTATAGGGTTTCTCTCCATTAAAAATTATTACTTCAAACACATATTCAGCAGTATAGCCTATAAGCACATTATTATAATTTAGGTAGAGAATAACCATTGTGGTACTTCGCAGTCATATAAGCTTTATTAATGCTTTCATTAGTAAACTTTCCTGCCGCTTTGTTCCAGCTTAGCTTATCGCCCGCTCTGTAAGCAATGTTTCCCATTTGAGCAACAACAGCCACATCTGCTCCTATTTGTACCGGCGCATTTAACCGGGAGTAATCGCCCGACTTAATGGCATCTACAAAGTTTTCCATATGCTTATCCAGCCCTATCTGAGTAGGCTTTACCAATTCTTTGGCAACTTTGTTTTTAGCTTGCCTTTCCTCCAATACCAACCAACCATTTCTATCCAGCACCAGTGTTCCATTATTGCCCACAAAGGATACGCCATGATCCCGGCCATACTGACCATTATCAATCCCCATAGCCTGATCCCAAATCATATTAAAGTTGTCAAATTCATACAGAGTGGTTAATGTATCGGGGGTTTCCTGTGCATATTCCGGAAAAGCAAATTTGCCGCCCAAGGCCATTACAGATTTGGGCACATCGGCTTTCATTCCAAAGAGTGCATAGTCTATCAGGTGCACGCCCCAATCTGTCATTAAGCCACCTGCATAGTCCCAAAACCATCTGAAATTAAAATGAAACCGGCTTGCATTAAAACTTCTATTGGGGGCCGGGCCCAGCCAGGATTTAAAATCTACACCGGCCGGTGGAGCGCTATCCGGTCGAATAATATCGGGCTTCATCCATCCCTGATAACACCATACTTTCACCGTTCGTATATTGCCTAGCTGGCCTGAATGTACAAACTCAATAGCCTCTCTAAAATGCTGATGGCTACGCTGCCACTGTCCCACTTGCACCGCCGTATTATATTTCTTTTGTGCCTGCACCATCAAGCGACATTCTGTTATGGAATTCCCCATGGGCTTCTCCACATAAACGTGCTTTCCTGCCTGGCAGGCATGTATCATCTGCAAACAGTGCCAATGATCAGGAGTACCAATTACAACCGCATCTATCGTATTATCGTCTAAAAGTTTTCTGTAATCTGAATATAACTTTACCCGAGAGGGGTCAACACCCATATTCTTTAGTTCTGCATATCTTTTTTCCAAAACATTCTTATCAACATCACATAAAGCAACGAGATTGACACCTGAAATTTTTAAAAGTGATTTTACATTAGCCCAACCCATACCATTGATACCGATAGCGCCGATATTCAATTGATCACTTGGAACAATACCCTTGCGCCCTATGGCAAAAACGTCCATGGGTAAGCTGTTGAGAAAAAGAGCCCCTCCGGCCAGATAAGTACTGTTTCGTAAAAATTTTCTTCTGGACATACGGCAAAGCGTTTGGTTAGTGATATTACAATTTATTAGAATATTGAAAATACGAAAAGATGAAGCAAAAAGTAAGAAAACAGGTTTTTGTCTTCTTCTACCCTGATAAGCAAAAGAAGTATCTCTGTATCTGAATATATCGTACATTTACGAATATTTCGTATTATGGAAAAACTATCCCCCCACGAAGAAGAAGCTATGATAGCCATCTGGAAAACCGGTCCCGGTTTTATCAAAGATTTTATGCAGGCTATGTTGCCCACTCGCTTGCCTTATACTACGTTGGCGTCTACCATTAAAAATCTGGAGAAAAAAGCGTTTATAAAAAGTGAACGATTTGCCAATGCTTTTCGGTATAGTCCCATTGTAAAAGAAGCCGCTTACAAAAAAAAGTATATGCATGGCGTGGTGAATAGTTTATTCGAAAATTCCTACAAAGAACTAGTTACCTTTTTTGCAAAAGACAAAAAAATCAGTGCGGAAGAATTGAAAGAGATCATTAACCTGATTGAAAACACGGAAAATAAATAACCATGCTGATAGGACTTTTAAAAATCAACCTGCTGCTCGCTCTGCTGGCTATGGTTTATTATTTTGCCCTGCGCAAATTGACCTTTTACCAGCTCAATCGTTTTTATTTACTCGTCGCAATCGTCTGCTCTATAGTTTATCCGTTTATTGATCTGTCTTCTTTTTTTACTTCCCAGCAACAAACTCAGCTGACGCAGTTTCTACCCACTGTTCCCAATGAATTTGCTACTAAAAGCAACATAGATTACCCTTTCTGGCTAATGATCATTTTCTTTACTGGTGTTGCAGTAATGGCTGTGCGACTTATGCGGCAGTTCATTTCGCTTTATTGGTTGCATAAGAGTGCCGCCAGTGGATCACTGTACCATATTCCCGTAATGCTATTACAACAAACAGCTAATCCTTTTTCCTTTGGCAAGTATATTTATATTAATCCTACTCTGCACACTTCTGCTGAACAAAAAACCATACTGGCACATGAAAAAATACACGTGCGGCAATGGCACACATTAGATATATTATTGTCTGAGCTGTTACTTTTGGGTTGTTGGTTTAATCCTGCGGCCTGGTTCATTAAAAAAGCTGTGCGTGAAAATATCGAGTTCATTACAGATGAAGCAGTACTTCAAAAAGGGTTTGACAAAAAACTCTATCAATATAACTTATTACGGGTAAGCGCAGGTACTACTCCTATTACAATTGTCAATGAGTTTACCCTACAAGATATTAAGAAACGTATACAAATGATGAACGGGCGTCGCTCTTCCCGCTTGGGATTGGTAAGCTATGTTGCGCTTCCTTTATTGTTGACAACAGCACTGTTATTCACTATATCTGATAAAAAAACAAAAGAACTGGTAAACTCATTGACAACTACAATAGGAAACATAGCTACCAACGACGATAAAACGATAAACGAAACAAAAATACCCGAGAGCAACCACACACTCGCTGAATCTACTACTAAAGAGATAAAAACTAAGAAACCAGGAATAAAAGCAGCCCCATCCAATCGCTCATCAACTGTAGCGACTCAGAATAAAAGTAGTAAAGCTATAGTAGAAGCACCGGTGTCACAGCGCTTGACTCGGCAAACAGCTATAGATCTTCCACAGGAAAATGCAAATATTAAAAAGGTGCAGCCATACCGGCTTCCGGAGAATAGTGGTAATAATGAGTCGCCAGCAAGAAGAGTAACAGGAGTTCCTCTTCCTCCCGCCAATAATAGCAATTCCGGCCCTACACCTATTGTAGTAGTGGGGTATCCTACACAGAAAAAGCACAGCCCTTGATCATAAAGTAAAAGTTGCCCTGAGTAGCAACATCCTGCCTCTTATCTGATAAATACTTTGTGAACTTATATTGGTATTCTGCCGGTAAATTTCATACGTTTTTATGCCAAAAAGATTACTGGCATCTAATTCAAAATCAGTTCTCCATTTTATGTGACGATAACGGAGAGTAGCATCGGCAAAAACATAGTTGATTGCTTCTACGCCGGATTGCTTACTATAAATATGACGAGCTTTTGCCTGCACCTGCATTTTCCGCAAAATAGAAAAACCAACTCCGGCCTGTTGATCCATCTGCTGTACACTTGTTCCCCTATTTTTATTTTGCTTTTGATTAGTTCGATTATGCATTATAGAAGCATCATAGGAGAAATTTATTTTCCCCAATAATCGTCCCTGCCAAGACGGAGCCAGTGTAATACTTCTACTATCATACGGCAACAACAAATCATTGATCAATTGATTGTAACGGCTCTTTTGATAAACTATTTTGAGGCCAATAGTACCTCCTACTGAAAAAAGGTATTTGCTGAAAGAGCTTACTATGCTAAATCCTTCCTGCATGTTAGTATAAGGTAACAAAACCACCCGCTGCACACTATCCGTTATTACACTAGAGTAAATAAAATCAGCCTGAGAACGGGTGTATTGAACTCCTGCACTCATAAACAACATGGTAATAGAACGCTGAAAATTATAAAAAAGGCTTGCATTACTCCTGTTTACTTGTTGTAAGTCTGCATCACTGGCGTGCAAAGATCGATAGCTGGTTAAAACAACACCCCGATACACCCCACTAATGGTACCGGGATTATTAGTATATGTATAATTCAAAAGCAGGTAATCTTCTTTGGGCAATAGCCATTTTATTCTTGCAGAGGGGGTTATTAAAAAATGGCTCCTTCGTTTATCCAATACATAGTCTGCCTGCCGGTAGCGGATATGCTGTGCGATCAAAGGAAGCGTTAATCCTATTTCATAACGTCGTTGCTGCAAATTGTAATTGGCTTGTACATAAAGTCTGTCTTTTTGCCAGCGAAGTGCATTACCTGCATCCCTTTCATAGTGATTGATGATCCCATTGTTTTGCTGTAATAGTAGTAGAGAATTCAACTCTTGCCGTTCCGTAAGCAGGCCGGCAGTATAATTTTGTTTTATCAAACCATTTGTACGCAGGTAAGAAGCCGATAGGGTGCTAAACAAAGTGGGGACAGAAGCTTCTTGCATCATCATTGTATAGGGTATATCGGCATTCACAATGCCTTGGTGCAAACCTGTATCTATCTGCAATCGTTGCGGATCATTGCTATACTTCAACAACCATCGTAATTCTATAATCGCTTTTGTTTTTGTTGCTGGTACTAGTGACAAATCATTGGTAAAAGAATATTTATCGGCCGCTAATTGCTGACCAAAATCCAACTTATCTGTAACCAGCGTACTAACGCCTTTGTTTCGCTGTAGTAAAAAACTAAGCCTATTATTTAAAAAATGGGTGGGCTTATTGTCCATTATACTCAATGAAGCCTGTACTGCACGAAAGCGATTAATGGCCTGCTGCTGCTCACGGTAATGTACCGTTTCGTCATTTAGCTGCAAGCGGGTATTGCTTTGATAGCTTAAAGCATTGCGATCAATAAAAGCCTGCACATTAGTTTTAAACTGTACTGCTTTTTTATTTTTAAAAAGCTGATTAATATTTATGGCAGCCGATCGGTTGAGATAATAATTTCTCCGTGGCAAATCGGGCGGCGATACAGTACCCGAAGAAAGCAGTGCTTCAGGATCGGTGGCATTAATATCTTCCAACATAGACGTACTACCTAATTGAGAAAAATCACTCCGGTAGTCAACACCACTATTATTGACTTTTGCCGCATTCAGCACTTTGATTTTTTTATTCAGCAGGATAGTACTGAGTGTAGCATCGTATTGCTTGGGCAAACCCATACCCAACATGGCTTGTGTAGAAAGTGACAGTTTATTTTCATCCTTCAACACAAGATTTACCGATACTTTATCACTACTTACCTTTCCCTGTAAGGCTGCTACCGGCTGGTGATGCTGGATAACATCCACCGATTCGATCATTTCTTTGGTAATGGTTTTGGTAGCGAGTCCATAACGGCCGTCCATCAAATCATCTCCATGTATATATAGATTGGAAATGAGCTTGTCATTGTAATAAATCCTACCCTCATCATCCACTACAATACCCGGCATACGTTTTATTACATCACCAATACTTCGATCTTCTTCCCGGGCAAATGATCGTACATTATAACTAAGCGTATCGCCTTTGGAAATAATAGTGGGCCTATTTTTCACTTTCACAGTGGACAGTTCCACATACAGGACTTGTAATTGGAAGGTGTACTGATTCTGTCCGGCTACAATTTTTTGCTGTGTCTTTTGAAAACCAATATGGTTCACTTCTATTACCGTTACCGCATCCAATTGGTTTTGCATTAGCCTGAAAATGAAATTCCCCTCCGCATTGGTACGGGTAAAGTGAAGGATAATGTCCTTTTCATTTTTCAACGTTACAGTAACATTGGGCAACGTTTTTCCGTCTGGCATTTTTATCCAACCCTGTATATACCGCTCCTGCGCTACTGCAATTAGTTGTAGCAATACAATAACACAACAACTGATTAGCCTCTTCATTTCTTCAGCTCCATCGGATTATACAGGCCTTTCTTTATGTCATTGGCTCTTTTCTCTATCATTGCTTCGGCCTCTGCGCCTGAATAAAACTTGCCTTTAATATCTCTAAACCCTAAACGAGGTGCCTGCGAGCCCGGAGACAGCTGTGCCTGCATAGTCGCCACAGGATTTTCCTCATAGGCTTTTATAGCACGCTGCAAGGCGCTTGCTGTTGTTGTAATATAAGTGGAACTCTCGTAGTCGGTAAGTTGACCCTCTTCTCCCTTGGTTACAGACGAAGCCACAAAAGAAACTTCATTTTTTGCATCTCTTGCTTCTAGTATCAACCCCGGCAAACCAGTCAATTTCCAGGGGCCATTTTGTAGTGGGATATCCGGCGTAAACCATACGGTGTAGGTGCGACCTCTATATTCTCCGGTAGCCTGCTGACAATTATACCCTGCTATTTGTTTTGTGTCTGTACTTATCTGCCAGTTTATTACCGGTAGTTTTGTTTCTACTACAAAGGCTTTTATACCTACCCGCTCAGTAATCAATAATTTTTGCTTAGCCGTGTATTGAAAAACGTTTATAGACGGTATAGCCGGATCTGTAACTGTAGCTACGGGCACAGCCGTAACCACTCTTACCGGCCCTCCACTGGGAGCTGCATTTGCTTGCTCTTTGCGTGTCTCCGGTACGTAGTTGCCTTTCATATAATGGCTATTGTTTTTGCCAATCAGTAGCTGTTGTTGCTCCTTCAATGGCTGATCACGCAGTGCAGTATCATACACATAGGTAAAATCATAAACCACCTGCCAAGTAAGCGGTTCTGCTTCTTGGGATTTAGCTTGAAAAGAGCCTATAAAAAATGTACATAAAAACAAATACTTATTCATAATCAATATTTTAATTTACGATTAGTTCGTAAATATATGAACTATTAGTAGTTTGCAAAAAATATTCTTCCAGGTGCTGAGAGCACCAGGAACACCTATTGGTGGTTACTCAGAAGAAACAATACATCGAGTGCTTATGAATAGCCCCTGTATTTTTTGAAGCTGGAAAGAGTTTTTTCTGCCAATCAGAAGTAGGGATGTTGCCTTTATTAACGGCGGATCACAAGTAGAGACATGCTAAAAATGTTGTAGCGGAAAATCGTTTCGTCTTGTCAGTAGCTGTATTGTACTGGCTACCCCTTTAATACAGAAGAGTTATAATGAAAAACAGGCGTGAAAAAGTAGATATACTGCAAACAGCTATCGCCTGCAGCAAAACCTACTCATGAGCAATGGTAGGCTTTTATCTATACTTCCACGCCTGTGTTATTTATCGTAGCAAAACATTGCTTACACTAGCTCTTTCGCCAGCAAATATTCTGCAATCTGCACAGCATTGGTGGCAGCACCTTTTCGCAGATTATCGCTTACCACCCACAGGTTAAGAGTGTTGGGTTGACTCTCATCTCTTCTTATTCTACCCACAAATACATCATCTTTTTCATGTGCATCCATCGGCATCGGGTATTGTTGATTAGCGGTATCATCCACTACTACTACACCCGGAGCATGGGTTAGTATCGACCGCACATCTTCTAGTGTATAGTCATTGGCAAATTCTACATTTACGGCTTCGCTATGCCCGCCCATTACCGGAATACGCACTGTAGTAGATGTAATGCGTATGGACTCGTCCTGCATAATCTTATTCGTCTCCTTCACCATTTTCATTTCTTCCTTAGTGTACCCATTATCGAGAAATAGATCTATTTGTGGAATCACATTTAGATCTATAGGGTATTTATAAGCCATCGGGTATTCACCATTGGCACCATTTATTTCTTTCGATCTTTCACCTTTCAATTGGTCCACCGCTTTTACACCCGTACCGGTTACACTTTGATAGGTGCTTACCACAATACGCTTAATGCCGTATTTTTTATGCAAAGGATTTAATGCTACTACCATTTGAATAGTAGAGCAATTAGGATTAGCAATGATTTTATCTTCTTTGGTTAAAATATCCGCATTAATTTCCGGAACCACCAGCGGTCTCTCAGGATCCATACGCCAGGCAGAGGAATTGTCAATAACAGTGATTCCTGCTTCCGCAAATTTGGGTGCCCACTCCAATGAAGTGCTACCCCCTGCAGAAAATAAAGCTACAGCCGGCTGTAGTGCAATCGCATCTGTCATACTCACCACCTTAAACTTCTTTCCTTTAAATTCAATTTCTTTTCCTACCGATCTTTCAGAAGCTACCGGTATCAATTCTGTTACCGGAAAATTTCTTTCTGCTAATACTTGCAACATTTTGGTTCCTACCAGTCCTGTGGCGCCTACTACTGCAACTTTCATTTTTTGTTTTTCCCCCCAGCTTCTCGTACGAGAAGGTTTAAATAGTTTAATAAATACAATGCATGAAAAAAGCCTCCCACTGTGGAAGGCCTGCTAAGATTTTATGTAGCTACATACAATACCGCAAACCTTCCTTAGAAGCGTTTCTTACTGCGTTTTGTATGTTTCATCATTGTCATGTCGGGCACAAAAATAGATGCCGCCAGCATTGTATCCAAGATTCTGGTCAAATAATTTTTATCTAGGCTGCTTTTGTTACTAGATTTTGTAAATTGATAGAGATGAGAAACACTCTTTTCCTACTAACCTTTGTAAGCATAGGACTGTGTAGTCTTTGTCAGCCCCGCTATGCTATACTTATTACAGAGATAATGGCGGATCCTTCGCCACAGGTGGGTTTACCTTCCAATGAATGGATTGAAATAAAGAATATTTCTGCTGCCACCATTAATCTACAGGGATGGCGTATTGGCGACGCAGCAGGAGAGAGTGGTATCCTTCCCTTTTATTTACTAGAACCGGATCAGCATGTGATTATCTGCACAGGAAGCGCTGCGGCTACAATGGCTACGTACGGATCGGTAGTTACCGTCACCAGTTTCCCTTCACTGGGTAATGAAAGCGATCTTGTGTATATCAAATCAGCCGATGGGAGAATTATTCATAGCATTGAATACAATGTAGCCTGGCACGCCAACGAATTAAAAAAAGAAGGCGGGTGGACACTCGAAATGATCAACACCTCCAATCCCTGTACCGGTAGCGCTAACTGGACAAGTAGCATAGACCCTCGAGGTGGCACACCCGGTACGATTAACTCTGTTAATAGCAACATCAATCCTATCACAGCGCCTCAGCCATTAGTAGCCTATACCACAACAGACACGACCCTTATAATTGGTTTCATGGAACCGGTAGATAGTAGTTCGATACTTTTGCTTTCCCATTTTTCTATAGATGGTGGTAGCACTTTTATACGCAGTGAGCTCATAGCGCCTACGTTCAAAGAAGTGAAACTAACCAGTTCAATACCCTTTATAGCCAATCAGGTTTACACAGTTACGTTACAAGGAATACAAAACTGTAGCGGAGTCGCTATGGAAAAAACTGTATCTCTTAGAACAGGCATTCCCGATCCACAACTTATCTTCAATGATTGTATTATTAATGAAATTCTTTTTAATCCGCCACCAGGAGGCTCAGACTATGTTGAAATTTTCAACCGGAGTCAAAAGATTATAGACCTTTCACAGCTATCTATCGCCAATAGAAATGCAAGCGGCAATCTAAATGCGATTACAAGAATTTTCACAACACCTTCTTACATTTTTCCCGGAGATTATATCGTCATCACACCCGATGCAGATGATTTACACAAAAATTATTTTATAAAAGATCCCGCTGCCGTAAAAAGGATTACTACACTACCTTCTTACCCGGACGCACAAGGAACTGTTGTATTGCTCAACAGCCAGGGAAATATCCTGGATGAAGTGCGCTACCATCGCAACTGGCATTTTAAACTTATTGATAACGACGAAGGAGTAGCCCTCGAAAGAATAGACCCTGAAGCTGCCTCACAAGAACCTGGCAACTGGCACTCTGCTGCATCAACAGCTGGCTATGGCACTCCGGGTTATATCAATTCACAATATCGTAACCCTGTTACCACAACAGCCAAGTTGATAGCATCGCCTCGCATTTTCTCGCCCGACAATGACGGATGGGAAGATATCACCGCTTTGCAGTATCAATTAACAGAAACCGGGTACGTAGCCAATGTAACCATCTTCGATGCAGCGGGAAGACCTGTACGTCATCTGGTGAAAAATGCTCTTTTAAGTACTACCGGTTATTGGAACTGGGATGGCTTGAACGATAAAGGAGAGAAACTTTCTGTAGGCACTTATATTTTTTTTACAGAAATTTTTAACCTGCAAGGCAAACGCACCCAATTTAAAAATGCAGTGCAACTTATTCGTCGGCTTAACTAATTATTTGCACCTGGTGTCGTAATTTTCTTTCATGAAAAAAAATGCCGCCAGCCTTTTGCTACATCCGCTCTTTCTTATTAGCCTGTGCGTATTATTTTGTAATGATTTTTATTTAAAAGCCGCTTACCCGGGTTTCTTAACAGGCAAACTATCTGATATAGCCGGATTAGTTGCCTTCAGCCTTTTTCTGTTTGCCATCTTACCCATCAATAGAATTAAAACACTATTTGCCGTAGCCTTATTTTTCATCTGGTGGAAATCATCACTAAGCAATAGTTTTATTTTCCTGCTGAATCACACATTTTCCTTACCTGTTTATCGGGTAGTTGATTATACTGATTTAATAGCATTACTTCCTTTGCCCTTACTGCTTCCCATAAAACCCTGGACTTACAAACCGGGCTTACTAAAACAGATTGCTATTTACAGCATTGGCCTGTTTTCCTGCTTTTGTTTTATGGCGACCTCTATGGTAAGGCATACAACAAAAGATGGCCGTGTAAGTGTTGATAAGTACATCTCCACTAAAAAAAATAAAGAAGAAATTGTAGAGGTATTAAAGGAAAAAGGATTTACCGTAAGAACTGATAGTGCCATCTACGAAATTTTTTCAGGAAGGGATATGTATATCCGTTCTCTCGATACCGCTGGTAATCATCACATGGTGCCCATTGATTCCCTACCTAGCTATGTTGACTTTTACCGTAAGATAAATTATGGCACTCCTATAACTATACAATGCCTTCCCATTGGCGAAGACAGCCTGCAATGGCTACAGCTACTGGTCACTCAAAGTACACAGAAAAAAAACAGTATCTGGATTCACTCTTATCATTTTAGTGACACTACGGCTAGGTACTTTGAAAGGGAGGCCAAAACGAGAAAAATAAAAAAGCCACTCATAAAACAGCTTAAGAAAATACTAAAGTAATACTAGGTTGTAACCTGCAACGGCTTTTTCTGCATAGAGCGGATACACCAGGCAATAGTAAACGAAGGGATAAAATCTGTACCCGGTAAAATTTCCTCTATAAAGTTGAAAGCTCCGCCTACTATACCTTTCCAACCCCCAAAACTGGTCATAAAAATAAAGGCAGATAAGGGCGCCCACAGGACATCACCTATTTCACCTAATAGCGGAACAGCATAGGTAAGGTAGCCGACAAGATCCATAAAAATGCAGAAAACAAGAGAAGGTGTTTTTTTCAATTCAGTTATTGTTTTTAATTCACCCTCTATGACGACACTCCATTCGGAAAGGTTGTAAAAAGAAAAGAGCGGATAAAATACCCGCCCTCTCCATCAGCTATACCGCAAACTCACACCAGCTCTATCTCAAAACTGGAAAGTGATTTAAACTGCTGTATCCTTGAGTTAATATCTTCTTTAGAAATTTCTTTCAATCGCGTAGGCCCAAATTTTTCTACACAAAAACTAGCCAATGCGGAACCTACTATGATACCTCTTTTCATATTTTCAAAAGAGATATCGCCCGTTTTGGCCAAATGCCCAATAAATCCTCCGGCAAACGTATCTCCTGCACCGGTAGGATCAAATACCTCATCCAATGGCAATGCCGGTGCAAAGAAGACACTGTCTTTATCAAATAATAAAGCCCCGTGTTCGCCTTTTTTTATAATCAAATATTTAGGCCCCATGGTTAGAATTGACTTAGCAGCTTTTACTAAGGAATACTGACCTGTTAGCTGGCGGGCTTCTGCATCATTCACCATCAATAAGTCTACATGTTTCAATACTTCTTCTAGATCGGGCAAGGCTACTTCCATCCAAAAGTTCATGGTATCCATCGCAATGAGCTTAGGCCGCTTCTTTAGTTGCTTGATAACGCTCAACTGCACTGCAGGTACAAGGTTACCCAGCATTAGAAATTCAGCGCCCTGGTAGCTATCGGGTATTTGCGGATTAAAATCTGCCAATACATTTAAATCAGTAACCAATGTGTCCCGTGTATTCATATCCTCATGATAACGGCCGCTCCAGAAAAATGATTTTTTATCAGCTATAGTTTCTACGCCGGTTAATTGTACCCCTCTTTTTTTCAATTCCTCCAGCTCTTCCTGCGGAAAATCATAGCCTATAATAGAAACCTGCTGCACCGGTTGTACAAAGTTGCTTGCTGCATAAGCTACATAAGTAGCCGATCCGCCAACAATCTGATTTGTTTTTCCAAAAGGGGTTTCGATAGCATCAAAAGCCATTGTTCCTACTGTAATGAGCGACATAATTGCGTACGATTTAAATAGTTTGTTTTATGTAAGCGTGCAGAAAATGATGGTGCTACTCTTGTTAAACCCTATTAAAGAGCATTTGCTGTCCTCTCATCTTTTTCGGCGTGCAAACCTACTTAAATAATCTAAAAGTAATTTTAGTACTT
>CAZPPM010000023.1:0-32970 GCA_964588445.1 uncultured Citrobacter sp. | reverse complement strand
TTGGTATTACATTTTCTATGACACAAGGAGTAGAAAATATTTTTATTCGTCCAGAGTTGCAGAGCAGTTTTGGCCAAGGGGAGAATGGAGTATATGATAGAACAAGTCAGCTAAGCTGGGGGCCTAAGGCAGATGGTCAGTCCGTAACCAAATGGGATGGGACGCAAGCTCCTCTCACTGCGTCGCACGATAATGTAGATAATTTTCTAAGAAACGGTACTACTCAAAATTATAATTTGGCCTTTCAGCAACAGTTTGGTAATACTTCTGTTTACTCCTCTTTAGGTCGTTGGAATGATAAAAGTATCATTCCTAATAACAGTCTTGAAAGAACTAACCTTACAACAAGAGCCATTACAAAATTTGGTAAGGGTAACCGTTGGACTACAGACGCTAAGATTTCTTATAATAATACAACAGGGCATAACAGACCAATTAATGGTCGCGATGTAAGTAATGTGTACACTCTATATGCAATGCCACGCAGTATGGATATACGAGATTTTGCTACTACAAGAAATGAGTTTGGTGGCATGGTATGGTACCAAGGTGCACCTAACTGGCAGAATAACCCACATTGGAATAGCCAGTACAACCTGAATAATGATATTCGAGATCGTTTCATCATGAATGGTTCGGTAAAATATAATTTTACGGATTGGTTAGATGCGGAAATTAAAGGCGGTGCTGATATTTATACGACAAGCACTAATCGTAGAGTATTTGCCGGTAGTAACAGGGCTAATGAATACTCGGAAGGAAAACAGACATTTTCAGAAACTAACTACACAGCATTGTTAGCGGCGAGAAAAGATAATCTTTTTGGAAAATTTGGTGGTACTATTACAGCAGGTGGTCAATTGATGCATCAGAAATCAAGCTTTGTAGGCGTTGGTACCGGGCCATTAGAAGTACCTGATGTGTTTTCGTTGACAAATGGTCAAGGTGCGCCTTCTATCAGTCAGGCATATAACCGTAAAAAGATTAATTCTCTTTTTGGTTCTGTAGGAATAAATTATGACGGGTATTTATACCTTGATGTAACTATGCGTAATGACTGGTCTTCTGCGTTGATTAAACAAAATCGTTCTTACTTCTATCCATCATTTAGCTTGTCTTATGTGGTAACAGAAATGATTGAAAAAACAGGTGGAAGCCTTCCTTCATGGCTTAGCTATGGTAAGTTAAGAGCTTCTCATGCTGCCGTAGGTAATGACCTAGCTCCTTATCAATTGATAAATGGATATGAAATCAAAAAAGATCCTAACAGCAACTCGTATGCGATTAGGAACTCTTTGTTGAAAGATCCATTTGTAAGAAGTGAGTTAATTAAGTCACTTGAATTTGGTGCAGAAGCAAGGTTCTTTAATAATAGAATAGGGCTTGATTTTACCTGGTATAAATCAAATGCAACTAACCAGTTAATCCCTATCCCTATGGATCCGTTGAGCGGTTACTCTGATATGCTGGTAAATGCAGGCAATATTCAGAACAAAGGATTTGAATTAATGATAGATGGTAGGGTGTTGACAAATTCTAATGGTTTGAACTGGTCGGTAATGGCTAATTTTTCAAGAAATGAAAATAGAATTATTGACATCGCTAGCCATTTAGATGTAAATGAATTTACAATTCAACCCTCATATGATGATTTGTTTATCAAAGCTGTGACAGGAGGGTTGTATGGTGATATTTATGGAACAAGATTTTTGCGTGTTAAGGATCAAAGTAGCCCACATTTTGGAAAAATGTTGTTGGATGGTGATGGTCTTCCACAAAGAGATGGTGATATAGTAAAACTGGGAAATCAACAGGCAAGAGGATTGATTGGGTTTACCAATACATTTTCGTATAAAGACTTTGGTTTGTCTTTCTTGATAGATGCTCGGTTAGGAGGTGAAATTTTCTCTGCTTCTAATGTAGGTTTACAGCGTTTTGGTGTAGCGGCAATAACAGCTCCCAACGGTGAGCGTCCAGACTTAGTAGTAGATGGGGTAAAAATAGATGGATCAGGGCATGCTGTAAATACAACAGCCGTTTCTCAACAATTATATTGGAACAGGGTAGCAACATTAAACAATCTTGGTGTTGGCGAAGCCTATACATATGATGCAACAAATATTCGTTTGCGTAATGTGCAGCTTACTTATAACCTTCCAAAGAGTATGTTGTCTAAGACTCCAATACAAAATGCCAGAATTGCACTCTCTTGTAATAATGTTTGGATGATTAAAAGCCACTTAATGGGAATAGATCCTGAATCAGTATTTGCGACAGGAAGCAATGCTGTTGGATTTGAAAATGGAGCATTCCCTACTATGCGCTCTTTCTTATTTAGCCTCAATGTTGGATTTTAATTCTTAAAACAGTAATATTTTTTATATGAAAACATTATTAAAATATGCGTTAGCCACAGTAACGGCTTCAGTTTTTCTGAGCGCATGTAACAAATTTGATGAGATTAACCAAGACCCTTATTTGGTTACAGAAGATCAAGTACAGATAGAGTATTTTATTAATAATGCCATTGTCAATAGCCAGCAAGACCCACATATCGCTGAGCGGATATTTGTGCTATACTGGAAAACGGCCGGGAGACAACAATTTGGGGGTGGTATTTCTGTAGGTACACACAATGATGGATGGTCTAGTGATTATTACGGTGGAGGTTTTATGGCAAGTTGGTTAAATGGAATCAATACAGGTATTCAGGTTGCAGAGAAACAAATTGCAGCAGGTAATATCAAGCCATATACGGAGAACCTTTTACAAATTTGTCGTATATGGAGGGTCTATCTGATGAGTGAACTAGCAGATAATTTTGGCCCCATTCCTATTGTAGCTTTTGAAGCGGTGAATCCAGATTTTGCAGACCTAAAAAGTGTTTACTACTTCTTTATGGATGAGTTGAAAGATGCCTCTTCCAAACTAGACTTAGCAGCTTTAAAGCCTGATGCAAAATTTGATCAGGCATATGGATTTGATTATGCAAAATGGCAGAAATATGCTAACTCTATGCGCTTGCGTTTAGCTATGCGCATGTCCGAAGTAGATGCGCCTAAAGCGAAAGCGGAGTTTGAAGCTGCTGCAGCATTGCCCTTACTTACAGGTACTGGTGATGTGTTTCAAATAGCGGAAAGACCAGGATGGGATGCTTTGACAGGTGTAATGACAAGAGAGTGGAATTATTTTCAATTGTCAGCAACAATGAATAATGTTTTAAAAGGCTTGGGTGGTGTTCCAACTATAGATCAGGTAGGTGCAGATAAACATTCATATATTAAACCTGCTAATTATGTAGGTCTTCGTTTAACGGATCATTTCACAACGAAAACTAATGAGCCTACAGCAGGTTATTGGTTAGATGGGTTGCCTAACACAATAGATCCCAGAGCTTATAAAATGTATATCATTCCCGGTGATGTTGGTAATTCAGATTTTAACTCTTATCCTTCTTGGGATAATAGTGCTACAACTACAGAGAGAGATTTGATGGCAGGAACAAATCCTGACGCCATAGTTAAAACAATTGATGCCAAGTTTACTTGGAATGCTCCGGTAAATGGTGATTGGGGTGCTAAAGGAAGCAAAAACCAATTGCGTTCTTACAATGGAGCTCTTCCACGTCATGGTCAGAAATTCCGTAACAGTAGCAATAAAAGAATATTCTTTGCTAATTGGGAAACTTATTTCTTATTGGCAGAAGCAGCGGTAAGAGGTTGGACTGTACCCATGACTGGGCAGGCGGCTTATGAAGCTGGAATAGATGCAAGCTTTGCTTATTGGGATGTTTCTTCATTCGCATCAGCTTATAAAACATCTACAGATTATAACTATGCAGGTACTTCCGTAAGCTGGTCTCATACAAGTGAGCCATCTGCAAGTCGTACAATGAATTATACTAATGGTTATACCAATGCTAACGGTACTGTAAGTATTTTATATCCTGTTAATAATCTTTATCAAAACGGTACAGTGAAGAATGATTTGTTAACGAAGATTATTACACAAAAATTTATAGCACAAACTCCTTGGCTTCCATTAGAAGCATGGAGCGATCATCGCCGGTTAGGGTTGCCTTTCTTTGAAAATCCTGCTGTGGAGAATCCTTTGGTAAATATGCCTGCTTTGACGGATGCTACTTATATGACAAGTAATATAAAGTTTTTCCCTCAGCGGATTAAATATCCTTCTAGTTTACCGGCTAGTAATATTGAAGGTTATAATCAAGCTGTAGGATATCTAGGTGGTCCGGATGAAGTGTTGACTCCACTATGGTGGGCTAAACATTAATTTTTAGCGTAATTAAAAATTTAAAGGCCGGTTATTTATATAACCGGCCTTTTTATGATGAGTCTTTTATAAAGCTTAGAGTATTGCTTTTTTCTTAAGATGTTTTTCTACTTCTGGTATTACTTTTTCTCCCAATAGTTCAATAGCTCGCATAATGTCTTTGTGTGTAGGAGCGCCCACATCTATATGCAATAAAAATCTTGTTAACCCGAAGAGATCCTGATGGTATAATATTTTATCTGTTACCTGAGCAGCATCTCCTATAAAGAGTGCCCCTTCCTTGGTGCGGCCACCATCGTATTGGCTTCTGGTATAGGGAGGCCATCCCCGGCTTTTACCTACCCGATCCATCTGTGCTGCATAATGGGGAAAGTAGCTATCGGCTATTCGGGTGGCATCGTCTCCTATTATTCCATGTGAGTGTGTAGCCAATTGCATGTTTGCAGGATCATGACCTGCTTTAGTATATTCTTCTTTGTATAAATCAAAGAAAGGCTTGAACTGGGCTGGCCTGCCACCAATGATCGCGATGATAAGCGGTAATCCTAGTTTTGCCGCTCTGATTACCGACTCCGGTGTTCCTCCTACAGCTATCCATATTGGTAACTGCTTATTAAAGGGTCGGGGTAATATTGATTGATCGTTTAGCGGAGCTCTGAATTTTCCTTTCCAGGTAATTGGATTCTGCTCATTTATTTTTTTTAATAGCTCCAGTTTTTCAGAAAACAAACCATCATAGTCGTTGAGGTTATAGCCAAAAAGAGGAAAGGATTCTATAAAGCTTCCGCGACCGGCAGTTATTTCTGCACGGCCATTGGATATAAGGTCAATCATCGAAAAATGCTGGAAAATACGTACAGGATCGGCAGAACTTAATACGGTTACAGAACTGGTTAGTTTTATGTTCTTAGTAACAGAAGCAGCTGCGGCTAATAATATTTCGGGGCTCGAAACTGCATAGTCGGGGCGATGGTGCTCACCAATGCCAAAAACAGCCAAACCTGCTTCGTCTGCCAGTTTTACTTCTTCCAATATTTCCTGTAACCTTTCCTGCGTTGGCTGAAATCTTTTTGTACTCGTGTCATAAGATAAATCGCCAAACATACTGATACCTATTTCCATTGTTTGTATTTTAATGTTATAACACTGATTTTTTGATTTTGTTCAAATCCTCTTTTCTATCAGTTGATGCGGCAGTTCTGGCTACTATACAGCGTAATTATAAAGTGTCCTTTTTACAAAAAACTCTACTTTCTTTGAAAAGATAAAGAATTCGGATTAAATCGTAAAGATGGGAGTAGAGCATACTTCTAAAGACGATGGTTACTGGAAAAAGAAAAGACCGACAATTGTCGGTCTTTTTCGCCGTTGGCCCATAAGGATTCGAACCTTAAATGACTGAACCAAAATCAGTAGTGTTACCATTACACCATGGGCCAATCCTGTTCCCTAAACAAGGATTCGTTTTGGGAGTGCAAAAATAGGGCTTGTGACTATTTCTCCCAAATGGATTTTCAATATTTTATGCCGTAAGCGGTGTTCTTTTTTCCTGGCTGTCTTCACGATCCTTGAGTTCCCGTATTTTATCCAAGGCGCCGGCCACTACATCGCACATAATAGTATATAACGCCCCCTGCTTTGGATTAGCATAAATATATTCTAGTGCTTCATTTTCGTTGGCAATAACAATCGTTGGGGTAGCCGGATTGACTTTCTCGATTCCCTTTTTAAGTAATGAAATTATTTCGTCGGCAGTACGGCCACGCAGGTTTTTATCACAGCGGATGATAATTTCGTCAAAATGTTGCGCCGATATTTCGCCCAATTCCTGAATATCGCTATCCCGCCGGTCACCGGTGCCGGAGATAACACCTATGCGGGTGGTATAATCCAATTTGCTGACGAAGTCACAAAGTAACCTCAAGCCGTGTGGGTTATGGGCAAAATCAGCAAGAATGCTATAATTCTTAAAGTGAAAAAAGTTCAGACGCCCCGGTGTTTGTGTGGAAGAAGGTATAAAGGAGGTAAGCGCAGAGCGAATATCTTCAATTGTGATATCCCTAAAAAGATAGGTAGATAGTACAGCCGGGAGGCAGTTTTGAATGTTATGGGTTGCCTTTCCTTCATACGTGAGAGGTATATCCTTTACCGCCATTACCCGTATTTTCCAGGTGCCTTTCATGATAGTAATAAAGCCATTTTCAAATACGGTGGCCAGCCCGCCTTTGGCACAGTGCTTTTTAATGCGGGGATTATTTTCATCCATGCTAAATAAAGCGATATTGCAACTCAGGTTTTCTTTCATCTGAAAGACACGATCGTCATCGGCATTGAGAATAGCATATCCGTGGGGGAAAACAGTTTCGGGTACTATACATTTTACTTTTGCCATTTGATCGAGTGTATTGATGCCTCCCAGCCCCATATGATCTGCTGCCACATTGGTAACAATAGCCACATCGCAATTTTGAAAAGCAAGACCCGATTTTAGTAAGCCGCCACGGGCACATTCGAGTACGGCAAAGTCAACAGTAGGATCCTTTAATACAAAAGCAGAGCTGATGGGGCCGGTACAGTCGCCCTTCATCATTAACTGGTTTTGTATATATACACCGTCTGATGTAGTGTAGCCGGTTTTTTTACCGGCACTTTTAGCAATATGGGCAGTGAGTCTTGTAGTGGTTGTTTTTCCATTGGTACCCGTTACCGCAATAATAGGAATACGACCGGCACTTCCTTTAGGGAAAAGCATATCTACTACAGGTTCAGCTACATTTCTTGGCAAGCCTTCGGAGGGTTCTATGTGCATACGGAAACCCGGTGCGGCATTTACTTCTAAAATGGCTCCTCCGTTTTCGCTTACCGGTGTCCGCAAATCGGTGGCCATAATGTCAATGCCACAAATGTCCAAACCAATAATACGAGCGATTCGCTCACACATAAAAATATTAGCCGGATGCACGTCATCGGTTACATCTGTTGAAGTACCACCTGTAGAAAGGTTAGCGGTAGGCTTTAGTAAAACTAATTCCCCTTTGGGCGGAACGGTATCGAGGGTGTATTGCTTTTCATCAAGCATTTTTTGTGTAAACTGATCAATAGTTATCTGGGTTAATACTTTTTCATGACCATAGCCTCTGCGCGGGTCTTTATTTGTTTCGTCGATCAGCCATTGAATGGTATGTTCACCATCGCCGGTAACGGAAGCGGGTGTGCGAAGGGCTGCGCAGATAAATTTGTAATTGATAACTAGGCAACGATAGTCAAAACCAGTAATAAATTTTTCTACAATCACACTGCGGCTATATTGCTTGGCGGCTTCCAACGCTTTAAGGGCTTGCTCCCAAGTGGTGATATTGGTTGTATTACCTTTTCCATGGTTGCCGTCTATAGGTTTTATTACCAATGGGTATCCATATCTTTCTACAGCATCTTTGAGCCCCTCTTGTGTGCGTATGACCATTCCCTTAGGGACAGGAATTTCCGCAGCCTCTAATAACGCTTTTGTTTCTTCTTTATCACAGGCAATGTCTACAGCAATATTGCCCGTCGTAGAAGCAATAGTAGCTCTTATTCTTTTTTGATTAACACCATAACCTAGTTGTACAAGACTGTGTTTATTTAACCGGATAAAGGGGATGCCTCTTTTAGCAGCTTCATCTACAATACATCCTGTTGAAGGCCCAAGGCGAGTATCTTCCCGTATCTCTCTCATGCGCTGAATGTCTTCCTGCAGGTCGTAGGGCTGGTTGTCAATAAGTGCTTGTGCAATTCTTACCGCGGCCCTTGCTGCGTAGGCGCCAGCGTCTTCTTCCATATAGTCAAAAATGACATGATAAACGCCTTCTTTTTCTCCTGTACCTCTTGTGCGACCAAAACCACAGTCCATGCCGGCAAGTGTTTGTATCTCCAGAGCAATGTGTTCAATTACATGCCCCATCCAGGTACCCTCTTTTACCCTGCTAAAAAACCCTCCGGGAACACCTTCACTACAGCGATGCTCATATAAAGAGGGTAATAATTGCTCCAGTCGCTCTAAAAAACCGTCAATAAGGTTTGTCGGTTTTTGTTCCATTTCTTCCAGATCCAACTTCATCTGGATAAGCTTTGGCCTACGTACGCTCCAGTAATTGGGCCCTCTAAGTATTTTTATTTCCAAAATCCGCATAAGCATATGTTTTATGGTAGAACGAAGTAATTATAACCTAATAAGGAAATTAGTTTTTTTTATTCAGGTAGCCAATTTCAGTTTTACCGCAAGAAATATGTTTCAGGTAGCCGACAAGGTAACTTGACGGATAAAGATTTTTTTGCTTTGCTTTATATTTGTGACTACCCGTTCTTTTTTAGTTATGAATAAACATTGCCTTCTAATAAGCCTGGTTTTTTTGACAGTATTTTTATCGTGCTCGCCTACTGTGTCAAAAAGCATTCAGTTGGAAAATAAAAGTTCGTTGAACAGAGCAGATGAATTGGTTATTTTTTCCCGAACCGAATTAGAAAAGAAAGTGGGTGCGTTAGCTTCGGAAAAGTATGTTTTGTTTCATAAAGAAAATACGCCTCTCTTGGTTCAATATGACGATGTAGATGGAGACGGCCGATGGGATGAAGCAGCCTTGCTGTTAGATTTTTTGCCCAAAGAAAAATTAACGATAGACTTGTCGGTTGCAAATGCACCGGCAACTATAAAAGCGGTGGTAAGGGCGCATGTACGGCATAAGCGAAAAGAAGAAAATAATCTGTTTGGCCCAGACCTTGTTATTGACTCTATCCCTGCGGGGCAATTACCTACTGATTTTTCAAAGCAGGCATTGCCTACATTTCTCGCAGAAGGACCTTCCTGGGAAAATGATAAAGTAGGATTTCGATTATATTTTGATCAACGTAATGGTAAAGATATCTGGGGTAAAATAACGGCTCGAATGGTGTTGGATGATGTAGGGAAAGATACGTTGACGAGTTATCATCATATAGCCGATTGGGGTATGGATGTACTTAAGGTAGGTAAATCATTAGGTGCAGGCGCACTCGCATTACAGTACACAGATGCGTTAGGAAAAGATACACTGGTACGATTGGGCGGTGTAAATATGGGTAAAGTTATTTATGAGAAGGTGGCCGACGGGCCTATAAGAGCCACCTTTCGGATGCATTACCCCGAGTGGAAAATTTCAGCATCATTGCCTCCCGTTTCTCTAACAGAAGAAATAAGTATATGGGGCGGCCACTATTTTTATCAAAGTAAAGTGATAATAAATAATGCACCTGCGACTGCAAAATTGGTAACAGGCATTGTGAACCTTCATGACCGGCCTCTTGCTGCTCTGGATACTTTGGGGCAGCAAGTTGTGTACACCTATGGCATACAATCAGAGAATAAAGATAAATTAGGGATGGCGCTGCTTTTTAATCAAGAAAGTAATGCAGTACAGGGGGCTACAGTAAATGCTAACTCTGATGTGTTGAATACATATACGCTTAGTTTCCCGCTACGTGAGCGGCCTGTTGTTTTTCGATTTGCTGCAGGTTGGGAAAAAAGCAATGGTTTATTCGAAACGGAAGAAGGGTTTCATTCTTATCTTATTGAACAGTGCTTGAAAACAGCGAATCCAATTCAATAATCTTTCTTTTGATAACTACAATCCTGCGCCTTATTTATTACATTTAGTTTTAAATAAGAGACATGTCCGCATTTAATAGAAGACTTTTTTTGCAAAAAGCAGGTGCTGTTACCGGAACGGCATTATTGGCAACGCTTCCCGGTTCTTCCTGGGCAGAAAACATGGATAAAGCTTTGCTTGGAGCAAAGGATATAGGCGCAGATAGGTTAGCGACCGATGAAGATTTCTGGTTTTATATTCAGCAAGCTTTTACGGTATCTCCCGGCATCATCAACCTGAATAATGGAGGTGTTTCCCCTGCTCCTAAAACAGTACAGGATGCCATGAAGCGTTACTATGATTTAAGCAATGAGGCGCCGAGCTATTATATGTGGAGAATCCTGGATCAAGGACGTGAACCGTTGCGGCAAAAGCTTGCAAAACTGGCAGGATGCAGTGCGGAAGAAATTGCTATCAATCGCAATTCGTCCGAAGGATTGGAAACAATCATATTTGGCTTGCCATTAAAAGCCGGAGATGAAGTAGTAGCTACGAAGCAGGATTATCCAAACATGATTAATGCATATAAGCAAAGAGAGAAACGAGATGGCATAAAATTGAATTGGATCAACCTTGAATTGCCTTCGGAAGATGAGGACTATTTAGTGAATCAATTTGTAAAAGCCTTTTCATCTAAAACAAAGCTGGTACATATTACCCATGTCATCAATTGGAATGGGCAGATATTGCCGGTAAGGAAAATTGCACAGGAAGCTCATAAACGAGGTATCGAAGTAATAGTAGATGGCGCTCATAGTTTTGCCCATCTTGATTTTGCAATACCCGATTTGGATGCAGATTATTTTGCTACAAGTTTGCATAAATGGTTATATGCACCCATTGGTAGCGGTATGCTTTATGTAAAAAAAGAAAAGATAAAAAAGGTGTATCCGCTATTCGCTACCAGTGATGATCCATTAAAGGATGATATCCGGAAATTTGAAAATCTGGGTACGCGGCCTTTTTTTATAGAGCAGGCAATAGGTAAGGCAATTGAATTTCATGAAATGATAGGGGCAGAAAGAAAACAGAAGCGATTGCAGTATCTTAAAAACTATTGGATGGAGCGGGTAAGAGCAACAAAAAATGTAAAACTGCTTACTTCTTTTGATCCGGCTTGGGCATGTGCTATAGGAAATATTGCAGTGGATCATAAAAAGCCGGGAGAGCTAGATAGCTTTTTGTTTGAAAAATATAAGATACATTCGGTAGGGATAGTATGGGAAAATATTAATGGGGTAAGAATAACGCCTAATGTATATACGACTTCCTCTAATCTTGATCAATTGGTAGAGGCGATACAAGTATTTGCCGGTCGCCAGAGCTAAAATTCAGGTTTTACACATATCCACATAACTGTATTGCGAATTATTTCCTTTCCATTGTTTTCTTTTTATTTTTGCCATTAACCAATAACCACGGGATGAGTCAACCTAAAGGAAGATTATTTGCGATAGGCGGGGCGGAAGATAAAGGCACAGATTTAGAAGCAGGGAAAATACACCGCGACAATCTTAATTTTTTTGAGCTGGGAATATTGAGGCGTGTAGTGGAAGAGGCCGGCGGCTTATATGCACGCATAGAAGTTATTACTACAGCGTCTACTATTCCCTATGAAGTAGGAGAGAATTATCTCGATGCCTTTGGCAAAATAGGGTGCACAAATATAGGTTTGATGCATATTCGCAGTAGGCAGGATACAGCCGATAAAGATTATCTGCAACGTATACAAACCTGCGATGCTGTTATGTTCAGTGGCGGTAATCAATTACGATTGAGTGCAACGGATGGAGGCACGGATTTTTTGCGGATAATGAAGAAGCGCTATCAGGAAGAGGATTTTCTTATTGCCGGTACCAGTGCAGGAGCTATGGCGATGAGTAATACAATGATCTATGAAGGGAATGCAACTCGGGCTCATTTAAAAGGAGAAGTGAAAATAACTACCGGACTCGGGTTTATCCACTCTTTAATTATAGACTCGCATTTTGAGAAGAGAGGAAGATTTGGCCGATTGGCACAAGCAGTTGCTGCTAATCCCGGTTGTATAGGAATAGGCTTGGGTGAAGATACAGGTATGTTGATCAAAGAAGGAAATAAGATGGAAGCTGTGGGAAGTGGATTGGTGGTAATAGTTGACGGGCATGATATTCTTCACTCCAATATAGCTGATATTCCAGATGGCAACCCCATTAGTATTGAAAACCTTAAAGTACATTTTTGTGAAAAGGGGAATGGTTACCTTATCAATGAGCGGAAGTTTTTACCGGAAGCAGAACAAGGTGCATTGATAAAGAAACAGGTGCACGTAGAATAAAACGTAGTACAGGTTTTAAATATCTTCATTCTATTTTGGCTTTCGCCGGCGAAATGTTTTTCTCAATCAGTTGCTGTAATAGTTGACTTATCTCTTCAGATTTGTCAAATGTGATAATATGCGATCCTCCGGCAATTGTTACGTCCGGATGTACATATTTTACACGTAGTAGCTTGTCATGCGTACCGTGTATGTGTGTTACGTTGGAAGGGATGGTAGTATTATTCCAACGTAGAATGGCAGAGATGGCCCATTTAACAAAACCAATATCTGCGTCAGCTATAATCTGTTGCAGTAACTTTCTTTTTTCAGGTTCTTTTATGCCAAAAACATAGGAGTAGAGGCTTTGCATTTTTTTCATAGCAACACCCGGCAGCGCTTTATGAATCGGTACATATTTAAAAAAGCGCAGATAGTAAGGGAACTCCAAATAAGTTTTAGTGCTGGCTAAAATAATGGCTTGTATAGCAGGGTCTTTCTTTGCCATTTCTGTAGTAATCATACCGCCAAGCGATAACCCTACAACGATAGGATGTTCTTCCGGTATTTGTTGTCGCAAACGACTGGCGTAATCGCACAATGATTCTTCTTTCTTTGCCGCTATCCAATCAATGAAAACGGGTTCACAGAAAGCGAGGTTTAGAAAATGAAAAGCCCGATGATCGGCTCCTAATCCACTAATAAAATATACTTTTTGCATAGCATATAAATAATTTCTATAGTGTAGAGAATACCCGGCGCTTTCTTATACAACTCTATTGTGAAAATTATACCACTTTTACTAGGTAATAGTTTTTCTTTCCTTTTTGTAATAAAAGATATTGATTGTGCAGCAACCAGCTACTATCTATTACTAATTGTAAGTCGTCAATCTTTTTTCTATTAATACTGATACCTCCACCCTGTACCATTTTACGAGCTTCGCCTTTACTGGGAAGTACATGGGTAGTGGTGAGAAGCGTAATAATATCAACGCCTGCCTCAATACTTGCTTTTGAGAAATCCGATTTGATAACGCCTTCCATCCCCTCCAGATCTTCAATCGTTAAATCTTCTGCCGGAGCAGTTTGATTAGCAAAAAGTTTATGTGTGGTTGCTATGGCAATAGAAAGATTTTCTTCACCATGTACAAAACGGGTTATTTCTTCTGCCAGTCTTTTTTGCAACAATCGTTTAGCAGCATCCTGTTTATGTGCTGCTAATAAACTATCAACATCTTCTTTTGATAAAAAGGTAAATATCTTAATCCATTGCGCCGCATCTTCGTCGCTTGCATTGAGCCAAAACTGGTAAAACTGATACGGTGTGGTTCTGGTTGCATCCAGCCATACATTGCCTTGTTCTGTTTTGCCAAATTTGGTACCATCTGCTTTTTTAATTAGTGGACAAGTAAATGCAAAGGCTTCGCCTCCGTCTTTTCTGCGAATAAGTTCTGTGCCCGTGGTAATATTACCCCATTGGTCGCTACCGCCCATTTGAAGTGTACAGTTTTTGTTTTTATATAGCCAGTAAAAATCATAGCCCTGCATTAGCTGGTAGGCAAATTCTGTATAGCTTAGGCCTACTTCACTTTCAATTCGCTTTTTTACGCTATCCTTCGCCATCATATAATTGATGGTGATATGCTTGCCGGTATCTCTTAAAAAGTCAATGAATGAAATAGTTTTAAACCAATCGAAATTGTTAGCCATTGATGCGGCATTAGGCTTGGCAGGATCAAAGTCCAAATATTTTTCCAACTGTCCTTTTATACCCGCAATGTTTTTTTGCAAAGCTTCCTCATTCAATAAATTTCTCTCCTGGCTTTTTCCACTGGGATCGCCAATCATACCGGTAGCACCGCCTACGAGGGCAATGGGCTTGTGACCGGCTTTTTGCAAATGGACCAACAGCAGTATAGGTACCAGACTGCCGATATGGAGACTTTCGGCTGTGGGGTCAAAGCCGATGTAGGCAGTCGTCATTTTGCTGTTCAAATGCTCTTCTGTACCCGGCATGATGTCCTGAATCATCCCTCTCCAACGTAATTCTTCGATGAAATTCATTGCTTTATATCAAAATTTGGTTGCAAAAATAAGACAGAACAAGAAAGCGAACGAGTAAATACAATATTTTTCTAACCTGCTCGTTTTCAAACGTTAGGTTTTTTCCTACGTAAAACTATGTAGTGCGAAGGGCAAAATCTATTTTTACATCCGACTTGACCCTTTTGAAACTAAACTAACATTTCGCTTATAAGAAACGAATCCGAATGAAGTCACCCCGATCATACCTTATTCTAACTGCCTTTTCTTTATTGTCCATCAGTAGTTTTTCTCAGTTCAGGAAATATTCCAATGAGTTTTTAAATATTGGTGCCGGTGCCAGAGGATTGGCGATGGGCGGCGCGCAAATTGCATCTGTTAATGATGGTACAGCTGGGTATTGGAATCCTGCCGGACTGGTAGGTGTAAAAGACTTTACACAAATCAATCTGATGCACGCAGAATATTTTGCTGGTATTGGTAAATACGATTTTGCCAGCATTGCTTTCCCTTCTGCTAACAATAAGAGAACGGTGGCCATTACAGGTTTGCGTTTTGCAGTAGATGATATTCCCAATACGCTTTTCCTTGTGGAGCCGGATGGTTCTTATAACTATAATAACATTACCTCTTTTTCCTCGGCAGACTATGGCGTTTTATTATCCTTTGCGCAAAAGATAAAAGAGACGGAGCATAAAAAAATAAGTTTTGGTGTCAACGCAAAAGTGATACATCGCAATGTGGGAAAATTCGCCAAAGCCTGGGGGTTTGGTATAGATGCAGGCTTGCAGATTCAGCATAAGAAATGGAAATTCGGAATAACAGGTCGGGATATCACTACCACATTTAATGCGTGGTCATTTAGTTTCACAGAGCGGGAGAAAGAAGCCCTTTACCTTACCAATAATAAAATTCCTGTGAAGTCTACGGAAATGACAATGCCTAGATTGGTACTGGGTGTGGCTCGTGATTTTAAAATTGGGAAGAAATCCAGCTTATTGGCAGAGGCCAATATCGATCTCACTTTTGATGGTAGAAGAAATACTGTAGTCAGTGCCGATCCTATGAGCGCTGATCCTAAAATAGGATTGGAGTATAATGTGAACAATATTTTCTTTTTAAGAGCCGGTATTAATAATTTCCAAAGAGCACTGGATGATGACGATATAACTAATCAGGAAAAAGTATGGATATACCAGCCAAGTGCGGGTGCAGGTTTTAAAGTGCAAAGTGTTACGATAGATTATGCATTTACCAATCTGGCAAATCAGTCCAATCCTTTATTTACGCATGTGTTTTCCTTAAGGCTTGATATGAAACCAGCTGCTAATAAAACCAAAAAGAAATAATCCGAATAGCGAATAAACACGCAACCAATGAAACGAGTTTTACTTTTACTGCTTATCTGTTCTGGTCTATCTGCCCATTCTCAGGTATACAATAATGAATGGATAGATTATAATAAGACCTATTACAAATTCAAAATAAGCACAACTGGATTATATAGAATATCACAGTCTGCACTTACTGAATTAGGACTAAGTACCATCAATGCAGATTATTTTCAAATTTGGCGTAATGGAGAGGAACTGCCACTTTATACCTCTGCGCAAGGAGTACCATTAGATGCTGGTGGATATATAGAATTTTGGGGGGAGATGAATGATGGAAAGCCGGATAATGCATTATATCGTCAATCTGATTTTCAATTAAGTGATCGTTGGAGTTTGCAGACCGACACAGCCGCTTTCTTCTTGACGGTAAATCCATCAAATACAAATAAACGTCTGGAAGCAACAACATTTGATTTAAGTGGTTCTTTGACCCCAGAGCCCTACTTTACGTATACAGTTGGAAATTATCTTAAGAATAGAATAAATCCAGGTCGTGCAGAGTTAGTAGGAACCTCTTATACGTATTCATCTTCTTATGATTACGGAGAAGGCTATACGAGCAATGATATAAGTAGAAATGCAACTTTTGCAGCAGGAAATTTCACGAACCTGCGGCCATATACTGGTGCCGGAGCGGCCGATCCCTATATAAGAATTAATGCGGCGGGAAACGCTATGAATCCTCGTTATATTAGGGTCAATCTGAATAATGACTCTATTCATGCCGTTACGATGAGCTATTATGATTACATAAAGAATGTAAAGGTTCTAAATATTTCTCAGATTGCTGGGGGGGCTGCTAATATACAGATCATCAACAGGACGATGAATGCTAACACAGACCGTATGGTGATAGCGCAGGTAGAGCTGACCTATCCGCGATTATTTAATTTTAATAATCAGACGACTTTTGCTTTCAATCTTCCCGCGAATACATCTGAGTCTTATCTTGAAATATCAAATTTTAATAGAGGTACATCAGCGCCTGTTCTGTATGATCTTACTAATGGTAAAAGATATGTTTGTGATATAAGCACATCTTCGCTTAATAAAGTAAAAATTCAGCCGTCAACGGTTGATAGAAAACTAGTTTTAGTAAGCCAAATGCCCGCTTCGGTAGGAAACGTGACGTTATTCGAGCAAAGGAATTTTGTTAATTACCTAGACGCAGCAAGGCAAGGGGACTTTCTTATTATCACGAATGCTTTACTTACTGATGCAACTAGCGGAGGTGATCCAACAGAGGAATACAGGCAATATAGAAGCTCTGGGGCAGGTGGTAGTTATAATGCAAAAGTGTACCTGATTGATCAGTTAGTGGATCAATTCGCTTATGGTGTAAAAATGCACCCGCTTTCTATCCGTAATTTTTTGCGATGGGCAAGAGCTAGTTATTCTTCCCAGCTCAAGTTTGTACTAATTTTGGGAAAAGGAGTAACCTATAATAGCTTCCGTACAAATCAAACGGATCCTGATATAGAAAAGCTGCATCTGGTTCCTACTTTTGGACAACCTGCTTCAGATAATTTATTAAGTGCAGAGGGGAGTAGTTCTATTCCTATTACACCTATTGGTCGTATATCAGCCATTAATAAAACGGAGGTGAGAGATTATTTGGAAAAGCTAAAGCAATATGAGCAAAGTTTGGCTACAACATCGCCGAATGTGACAGATCAGGCGTGGAAAAAAAATGTGGTGCATGTTACGGGGGCAAGTGATGATGGTACAACCAATATCCTGTTAGCGGGGTTAAATGGGCATAAAAAAATAATTGAGGACAGCTTATATGCGGGGAAGGTAACCACGTTTACTAAAAATACTGCCGATGCTGTGCAGCAACTTACGAGTACAGAACTTACCAGATTGTTTTCTAATGGAATCGGCCTACTTACTTATTTCGGTCATTCTTCTTCTTCTACCCTAGAGTTTAACTTGCAAGATCCTTTAAATTATAATAATACGGGTCGTTATCCTGTAATGATTGTAATGGGATGTAATGCGGGTAATTTTTATAATTTTGGTAAAGCGAGACTAAGCACACATGAAACAATTTCTGAGCGTTATATCATGGCTAAGGAAAAAGGGTCCGTGGCTTTTTTGGCAAGTACGCATTTAGGAATAGTACATTATCTGGATATTTATAATACACGTAATTATAGAGCCATGTCTTTGACTCATTATGGAGAGTCCATCGGTGAAATTATGGATGAAGCTATTCGCCGGGTTTTTCAAACATATACGGAAAATGACTTCTACGCAAGGTTTCAATGTGAGCAATTTACTATGCATGGCGATCCCGCAATTAAGCTTTATACGTTTGAGAAGCCGGATTATGCAATAGAAGATCCTATGGTTTCAATAAATCCTAAGATTGTTAGTGTGGCCGATGATTATTTTACGGTAAACGCCAATTTTACAAATCTTGGGAAAGCTTTGAGGAAAAGTATTGTAGTGGAAGTGAAAAGAACATACCCCAATATGACTGTGGAGGTAATTAAAAGGGATACAATCTTGTTTACCCGGTTTGAAGATTCATTAAGTTATCAAATTCCTATTGTCGCTACTCGTGACAAAGGATTGAATAAGATTACTATAACATTAGATGCAGATAACGAAGTAGATGAATTATACGAAACAAACAATGTAGTTGTAAAGGAAGTCTTTATTTCTGAAGACAATATTTTGCCTGTCTATCCTTCTAATTATTCTATTGTTAATGATCAGAGTATTAAATTCAAGGCTTCTACAGCAAATTATTTTGCTCCATTAACGCAATACAGGTTGGATATTGATACAACTGAAGCGTTTAATTCTCCTGCACGTGTGAGTGTAACAACTACAAGTACGGGCGGAGTCATCGAGTTTGCTCCTTCGATTGCCTTTACAGATAGTACAGTGTACTACTGGAGGGTAGCCCCTTCTACTTATCCCGCTGATTCTGCGTATACAGGATATTCTTTTCAATATATTCAAAATGGAAGTAATGGATTTTCACAGGCTCATTTGTTTCAACACATGAAGTCGAAAGAGTTGAGGATTTCATTAAATCAAGAAAAGCGAGAATGGGAATACGGGGAGCGGGAGAATAATATTACTGTGCAAAATGGTGTTTATCCTGCTACCACTAACCATGGAGGATTTTATACGGGTACTATAAATGATGAGAGTGATTTGATAGTCGGCGGATGTAATTACAATGAGCTTATATTTAATGTGATTGATCCTGTAACATTGCGCCCATGGATAAATAACTATTCTGCAGGTACTCATGGATTGTACCAAAGTTTGGTTCCTACATGTGCTTCAAGGCCATATAATTTCCAGTTTATGCTTACGGATAGTGTTTGGAGAAGAAGGATAGCGAATTTTATTGACGCACTTCCGGATGGTGTGATTGTTGTGGTTAGAACCAATTCCAGTGTAACTGATGCTGTTAATACATATTCTTCAGTTTGGAAAAATGATCAGTTAACATGGGGAGTAGGCAATACGCTTTATGATAAATTGTATGCGCAAGGTTTTGCTGGGATAGATTCATTTAATAAGCCTAGTTCTTTTATACATATTTTTAAAAAAAACAGGCACGATGAAATGGCACCTGAATGGGTGGTAAGTGATGGGATTTATGATGCTATTAATGTAACAGTTTTACCAACTTCTCCGGATACAGTAGGCTATATAACATCTCCGCAGTTTGGGCCATCCTCCAATTGGCATACTTTGAAATGGGATGGAAAAACTATTGATAATGCTATAGGGGATGTTGCTACCGTAGATTTGATTGGAAGAAAAACATCAGGTGAGGAGAGTGTTGTTATGAGCAATGTAACGGTAGCACAACCTGTTGTAGATATTAGTGGAATATCTGCTCAGGAATATCCTTACCTTATGCTAAGACTTACTAATAAAGATAAAGTTCATCTTACACCCTATCAGTTACGTTATTGGATGCTGACAGGTGACCCTGTTCCTGAAGGGGCTATTTCTCCAAATATTTATTTTACAACAAAAGATACTGTAGAGTCCGGTGAGCCATTTGATTTCGGTATTGCTTTCAAAAATATTAGCAACGCTAACTTTGATAGCGTGAAAGTGAAGCTGGCGATAACCGATAGGAATAATATAGAGAATATCATTCCTATTCCAAGACAAAAAAGCCTATTAGTAAATGATACGATTAAGCTAACTGCAAGAATAGATACGAGGGGATTATCTGGTAGCAATGTTCTCTTTGTTAACTTTAACCCTGATCATGATCAGCCCGAGCAGAGTGTATTTAACAATTATGCGTTTAGGAATTTGTATGTAAGGCCTGATAGCATTAGTCCGTTACTGGATGTTACATTTGATGGGGTTCATATTTTAAACAGGGATATTATTGCTTCTAAGCCTAATATTTTAATAAAACTAAAGGATGAGTCCAAATGGATGGTGATGAACGATACTACGGCTTTATCCGTACAGGTTCGTTATCCGGATGGAGTCTTGAAACGCTATTATTATTATAACAATAATGATACGATGCGGTGGGTGCCTGCAGGTCAAGCTCCTACGAATGATAACTCAGCGACGATTGATTTTACGCCTTACTTTGATCAGGATGGGGAATATGAGCTGATTGTTATGGGCCGGGATCAAAGTGATAATTTTGCCGGTGCGGCAGAGTATAGGGTGGCGTTTCAGGTGATCAATAAGCCCATGATTTCGAATATGCTTAACTATCCCAATCCTTTTACTACTTCTACCGCCTTTGTTTTTACGCTTACGGGTAGTGAGGTGCCGCCTAATATTCGCATTCAGATATTAACGGTTACAGGTAAAATTGTAAAGGAAATAACCAAGCAAGAATTGGGGCCGTTACGAGTAGGTAGAAATATTACGGAATACAAATGGGACGGAACCGATCAATATGGACAAAAGCTAGCCAACGGTGTTTATTTGTATAGGGTAATAACAACCGGACAAAATGGAAAGCGGTTGGATAAATATAAATCCGATGGCGATAATACGGATAAGTATTTTAATAAGGGGTATGGTAAAATGTACCTGATGCGATAATTATGGTGAAGATTAAATAAAACGAAAAGGGGCCGATAAGTATCGGCTTCTTTTCGTTTGAAGTGTATCCTTTCTAATTCTTTACCTTTGCATTTTTATACTATATGGCGAAAATAGGTATCAATATTGCGACGGGTAGTTTGCAGCAGCATGAAATGATTGTAGGGATTGATTTAGGGACAACCAATAGTCTGGTTGCTGTTATTCACCCAGAAAGTAAAAAGCCGATTATATTAAAGGAGTATGATGGCAATGCGCTTGTTCCTTCTTTATTGCATTTTGGACGCGAAGGGAATATTAATATTGGAGATCGGGCAAAGGAGTATCTGATCGCAGAGCCGGAAAGAACATTGTTTTCGATTAAGCGGCTTATGGGAAAAGCCTATAAAGATTTAGAAAGTACCGCTTCTTTTTTATCCTATAAAATTATTGACGATAATACAGATAGTCTTGTGAAAGTACAGGTAGGAGATTTATTTTATACTCCTGTAGAACTATCGTCTTATGTATTAAAAGAATTAAAAAGCAGAGCAGAGCATATATTGAAAACACCGGTTAATAAAGCTGTGATAACAGTACCGGCGTATTTTAATGACACGCAGCGTCAGGCAACAAAAGATGCAGGTAAATTGGCCGGACTCGATGTGCTACGGATTATTAATGAGCCTACAGCTGCCAGTCTTGCCTATGGCATTGGTATTAATCCTGACGATGCAAAAACGGTGGCGGTATATGATCTGGGCGGGGGAACGTTTGATGTTTCTGTTTTACGATTGCAGCAAGGGGTATATGAAGTGCTGGCGACTAATGGAAATACATTTTTGGGAGGGGATGACTTTGATAGAATGATTGTGGATTATTGGGTAAAGGAACTTCAAATGGATGTATCCTCGTTGATTGATAATAAAGCATTGGCGCAGGAGTTACGCTTGTTGGCAGAGAAAGCAAAAGTGCAGTTGTCGAAACAAGACGTTTTTGAAGCCAGCTTGCATAATCAATCTATTAAGATAAGTAGAACGGTTTTTGAAGCATTGATCTTGAAGCTAGTTCAGGAAACGATTCAAAGTTGCAAAGAAGCTTTGTCAGATGCAGGCTTAACTGTAGATGATATTGACGAGATAGTAATGGTAGGAGGGTCAACAAGAGTGCCATTAGTGAAAAAGTTGGTGAAAGAGTTTTTTGGTAAAGAAGTGAATGATTCATTAAATCCTGATGAAGTAGTAGCCTTGGGGGCGGCGATACAGGCAGATGTCCTGGCAGGTAATAATAAAGAAGTATTGCTTCTTGATGTAACGCCTCTTTCGCTTGGGATAGAAACAATGGGCGGGCTAATGGATACGCTCATTCCAAGAAACTCAAAAATTCCTACTAAAGTAGCACGACAATACACAACGCAAAAGGACGGACAGGGTAGTATGCGAATAGCTGTTTACCAGGGGGAGAGAGATATGGTGAAAGATAATCGTAAGCTGGCTGAGTTTAATCTTACAAACATTCCGGGTATGCCTGCCGGCTTACCAAAAGTAGAAGTTTCTTTTTTAATAGACGCTGATGGAATATTGCTTGTTAGGGCTAAAGAGTTACGGAGCGGTGTAGAGCAAAGTATAGAAGTGAAACCACAATATGGGTTAACGGATACCGAAGTAGAAAATATGCTGCTGGATTCTATTACGCATGCTCGTGAAGATATGCAAAAAAGATCGCTAGTAGAAGCTATAACTGAAGGAGAACAATTAATAGTAGCTACTGAAACTTTTATGGAGAAGAATAGCAATTTTCTAAATTCAGAGGAGAAGACTGCCACCAGCGAAGCGATTAATGTACTTAAAGAAGAAATGTTAACGACCGATAAAAATGCTATTCATATAGCTATTGAACGATTAAATGAAATTTCCCGCCCGTACGCAGAGCGATTGATGGATGAAGCGATTAGTGTCGCTATGAAAGGAAAGAAGATATAGGCTTCTCTTTTAGTTACAAAAATCATTTCTGTTTTACAATGCCTAACGGACTGATTAGTTGTTTCGGCGAAAAATAGTTTTTAAGCCGGAAACCGGTATATGCTGTTAATGTAATCGTAAGTAGTAGTATGCTGGTTTTGAGGAGTGGTATAGAGTTTGTTTTTGTTTTTACTAGTAATGCTAGTAAGAAAATTGGAATACTCAGAAAACCGAACCCAAATCTGGGGTCGGGCGCAGTTACAAACCAAGTTAGAATGCCTATTAGAGCAAATAAATAAGTCCCGGTATAGATTGTTTTATTTCGCTTAAGGAAAAAGGGGGTTATCAATAAGCTAACTATGCAAGAAGTGATCAGAAGTTTATAAGATAAAAGATTGCTTCTCCACCAACTCGGTACCCAAGCTAAGCGAGACATTTTGTGAGTAGATGCCACTTGTTCTTCATTCGATCCAGTTTGTTTTCTTGCATAGTCAACTATGTATTCTTGCCATTCATACATGCTTTCTTTTGGTACTTTCCATTCGGGAGAAATAATATCGCCTACTGTAGTGGGAAATAAAGGATACCCACTTGTTATAAAGTTACGTGTAATGAAAGGAAGTAAAACGAGTATAGTCAATATACCTGTCTGAATAAGTACAGTAGTGAATTTCTTTTCTTTAAACTTTAAATAAACTATAAATAAGGCGTATGGAATCAAAAGCCAAGCAGTAGCTTTTAATGTAAAAGAAAATAAGCCAAGCAATAATAACAAAAGAGAAAATTTTTTGGATCTGTTTTCAATATTGCTCATGCTCATATAAACCAATAACCAAGTATAAATAGCCACAATGAAATCTGGACTTCCAGAAGTTACTGTAAGGCGAATTTGGGTATAACACCAAAAAGAAAATGCTAAGAATAGCAGCCAGTATATTCCTTGTGTTTTGTCGCTTTCTTTTGAGATTAGACTAGTGTTTATTTTGTCAACGATAAAAAGTACAAACCAAGTAACTACAGTAAAGTTTAAAAAGGTTAGCGGGTCCGTTGTAATGAAATTGAAGCTGAATAGCCCACAGAGTAAGAACCAGCTACTTTGTATGCCGTAGTGGTATTTAATATTAGCTATGCCTTGAATAGCTTTGCTTTCTTCTCCTGATTGAATGGTATAAGCATGATAGATTAATGTATCAGGATGATTAATTGTATAGGAGTGCATTACCAGAATCAGTAATATAGAAATTGATAGTAGGGCTATTGCTAAAGGAGAGAATCCGCTAAATGCATTTTTATCTGGCAGGATTACCTTTTTATATAATAATAGTAGAGCTGAAGCTGTAGCTAAGAGTAAATGGGGTACAATACCGCCAACTGGGAAAAAAAGGGAAAACAAAACAACAAATGCTGATAATACTGTAAGTCCTATAAAGCAAGTTAGAAAAGCGTTTTTATTTATAGATTGTATATACCCAAGAAGCCATGCGCCAAAAATATAGCACAGAAAAGAAATGTAGAAAAAGGCAAGAAGGGTAAGAAGCATTTTATTTTTTTTGACCTATTACTACTGTAGATAGCCCTATACTCTTATTCAAAATCTTGTCTGCTAATTTAAACACCGGAACCAATTTGTTGAAAAGTTTGAACTCTTTCTTTTTCAGCTTTTGTTGACGTAAAATTTTTCCTGAGAAAAACCAGCCAAGAACGCCTACAGCATTGAAATAAAATTTTTTTTTGATTATAAAATTGTCTGATGAAAAGGTTTTCGATAAGGTTTTAATTGTGTATCTGCGATAGTGTCCTAGATTTTTGTCTAAATTACAAAAGAGCCATTGGTAGCTAGGAGCAAGTGTAATTAAGTTGCCTTCTTTTTTAAGTAAAAAGTGGCAGAAGTCAACAGCTAAAGTGTCATCTCCCAGGTGTTCAATTACGTTTAGTAGAAAGATACAGTTGAATTTTCCTTCTAAATGAGAATACGCTTTTTTAAAATCTTTTCTTTGTAAGTCAATATTATATATGGCAGAAACATTGTCTAGTTGTCCAAAAGTTTGGATTAAATGTTCTTGATACGCAAGGTTGTAATCTGAAAGACTTATCCTGTATTTATCATTAATGACAAATTTTGAGATGTTTCCTATTCCGCTTCCTATTTCAAGTATATCACTTACAAGGTAAGGCTTTATTGTCTGGTACATCCATTCGTTAAACTTGTCAGCGCTAGCAATTATTGCTAAGGTGTCAGATCCTATAATATCGTGATTTTTAATAGACATTATGCTTTTAGTAGCTGGATGAATAAGATGTCAAGGTACAATTTTAAAGCCTTCTTTTAATTCTTTTCCTCTGAGTGTAAGGCCGGGATAAATTTCATATAAGCAAGGCAGTGCACTGTCAAAGCATCTTGGGTTCCAGTTTTTAAGTACTTTATGTGGGAGGTAGAAGTTTTGATCGTTTATTTTTACTGTCCTTACTTCGGGTACAGGTAGCTTGGCTGGCAGTAAGAGGCTTCTATTCGTATCATGCATGATTTTTTTTGTAGTAAAAGAAATTATACCGATAGCAATGATCATACACAATAAGCCGATATGTGTATTTTCTATTTTTTTATAAGAAAATAGAAAATAAAAGAATAGGTATACTCCGCACAAAATAGGTCCATAAAGAAATCTTGGATCCGGTGCTACGAAGAACCATAATATTGTTTGTAATAAGAAGGCTATAAACAGTATATGCGTTAGAGACGAAAAGGCTTTTTTTCTTATAAAGGTATATAGGAGGAAGCCAATCATTCCTGGTATTAGTAATAGTTTGTCATAGCTAAATAAATGCTTAAACCAATGAGGAATCCATCCCCAGTTTCCAAATGAAACAGTTTCTGAAAGAGGTAATATCCCTGTGCTGACGCGATTGTAGTATTTAATAAAATGCAAAAGTTGTTCAGTTCTTTCTCTATTCGCCTTCCAATCTACCGTGAACCAATCAAAAGATAACGAAGGGAAAAATGGATATCCTGACAGTATAATATTTCTTATAATAAAAGGCAACAATAGTAAGATGATAAGCAGTGTATAGCTTACTGCAGGCTGTAGTTTCTTTTTTTGCAAAAGAAATATAATGACAAATAGCGACAGTAAAAGGATAGGGGCATTGGTTATCCTTACAGTAAAAAGATAGGCGGACCACAATACCCATTCAAGTTTTATGATATCAATACTGACAAAATTTTTTTTATGATCAATAAATAGGGTAAATAAAAGTAGAGCGGTAATACTATCGTAGTTGGCTGTTGATGCATTACCGCGGAGTATAGGCCAGGAGGCTAGAAATAAAATCAAGCACGCCAATAAGATTAAAGATTCTTTGTTTTTCAAATTGCTGCTAATTCCCTTGCACAGCAACAATCCGAGCCAGCAAGAAACGACGCCATTAAGTACTGTATAGTAGTTCAGTGAATTAAAATTGGCAAAATCGAAGATAGCGATAGAAGAAAACCAAGAGGAGTTGAATCCGTATCGTTCATGAAGATTTGCTAGCCCCGGTGTAGTGCCATATTCTTTAATCCATTTTACCATTTGAATATGGTAGCTCTCTGTGTCATCCATCAATGACGGACCCGATGTAAGATAGATTAAAAGAAAAAAAATGGAGCAAAAAACTATAATAGGCGCAATAGGCTGTTTTAAGAGTTGTAGGTGTTTTTCTTTTAAAAAATCAAACAGTGATTTACGCTGTACAACAACAAGGGCTAACCAGCCTGTCAGAAAAAAAGCTTGGGTGGAAGTATTGATTGGGTGAAACAAAACAACTATCTGTGCAATAGCTGTAATGGAGATTAATCCTGTAATTAGATAAAATAGAAAAGGCTTTCTGTTAAATTGGGTGTAGCGATCGGTAAGATGGTAGAAGAAAAAGCCTGCCGTTAAACAAAAAAAACTTATGAAGACATATAAAAATGCAACGCTAATCATTTAGAGTTTTTTTTGCTTTGTAAAATACATTATACTTAATAATGCAATAAAGTGCTCTGAAGCCATCAGTCCACTTTATTTTTTTACCTTCGGCATAATTTCTACCATAATAGGATATCCCTACTTCATAAATTCTTATATTTTTTAGCTTACTGATTTTGGCAGTTATTTCAGGTTCTATTCCAAAACGATTTTCTTGTAGTGATAGGTTTTTAAATATATCCGCTTTGAACATTTTATAACCAGTTTCCATATCTGTCAAATTCAAACCGGTAAATATATTAGAGAAAAATGTAAGCATTTTATTGCCGGCAGAGTGAAAAAAGAATAATACGCGGTGTGCTTCACTTCCCCTAAACCGAGAACCAAAAACAACATCTGCATGCCCATCAACGATGGGTTTAAGAAGCTTACTATATTCTGATGGATCATATTCAAGATCGGCATCTTGAATAACTACAAAGTCGCCAGTTATCTTTTCAAGTCCTATGCGCAAGCTTTTTCCCTTGCCGTAATTTTTTTCATTTTTAATATAAATAATCTGGAGGCTGGTTAGGGAGCCAATACTCGCATTTACAGCTAAAGCTGTATCGTCTGTAGAGCAATCGTCAATAATGATTACTTCTTTTTGGTCGACAACCCCAGTGTCGGCAAGTTGGATTTTTTGTAAAACAGTGGAAATGGTTTTTGCTTCGTTATAGCAAGGGATTAGTATGCTTAGCTTGGTTGACAAAGTTTTAAAGAAAAAAGGTTATAGTTTGAATTTTGCTCAAATGTAAAATATATCGCCATCCCGGCAATAAATTGATGTAAATTAAATGAATATAGGTCTGTAGGTCTGGATAATTGCTCTTATTAATGGAAGCGCTTTATGGCAAAGATGTTTGCATTGGATTCGTAGAAAGTTTATAAGTGAAAAATCACTTATAAAATAATTGAGAAAAGTGAGGTGTCTCATAAGCTATAATATACAAATGCCATACTAGTATTGCTCCTAGTAGTAAGTAAGTATAGGTTTTGGATACTATAGCTTTGTTTAGCCTAACAGCGACAAGGCATATGATTATAGGTATAAAGCTGGAAGTAAGCCTATCGGCATAATACCCCAGCAACCAGAAGAAAAGAAAAAAAACAGTGAATACTGTCAGAAAGGCGATATGGTTATTTTGTTCGGTTTTATTAATAGCCTCTTTTTTTGCTTACTGATTGGCAGGTATGTTGTAAGCAAAAATAATAAAGGAAATAGAAGGGCGCCGGTGGTTTGTAAGAGCTTTCCGGTGTTTATCGTGACTTTATGTATAAAAGATGTTTTTTGGTTCTTTACTGCATCAATAAGCCAAATGAATTGTCTGTGTGCTGTTACTTCGTCACTATAGAAAGATATTCCTTTCAAGCTTAAGAAAAGCATCCACAACAAAAGCGGAGTAAAAAACAAAGTAGTGTATAGCAGACTCCACCCAAATATTTTTGGCAAGGGTAACTTGTCTTTTGCCTGCCCAAAAAAAGCAATAAGAATAATTGGAAGCACAAGCAGAAAATTTCCATAGAATAGCGGAAGTAATGATGTTAACCCTACTATCCACAAGATTTCTGATGGCTTCTTTTTGTCATTTACAATTTGTAGTACCAAGTAGATGCATAGAAGCGGTGTAAGCAGGTTGAAAAGTTGTTGATGCGGTGTCCATATAAAATTTTGCGTAAGTTGATTGGAGAGCAGTAGAATGCATAGACCTATGAATAAGAGAGGATTATTTTTCCAAGAACCTGATATATAATTTACAATTTTAGCGAAAAGCCATAATGAAAGGAATGCTATAAAGAAATTTAAAAGAACATAACCTACATAAACGCAGGCATATAAGGTAGACTTCTTTTGTGATTGTATATTCTGATATTCTTTGGAAAACTTCTTCTTGGTGTATTTGTCAATATAGGAATGAAATGGATAAGACAAGTAATAAATACTATAGCCAGTTAATGTTCCGGCAAGTATATAAAAAGGTCTGGATTGACGAATATAATTTTGCGTAGTAAGATAAGATGGGTCGATTGCTGCACCTATAAAAGCAAATGCATCACAATTAATGGTGAATCCCATATACTTATTGAGCTGCATGTAATTGGTTTTACATGTAGGTCCACCATACTTAGAGTAAGGGTTTTCTGAGAATAGAAAGGAGATACCTACTAACGCAATTACAATTAGGTATGACCTTTTTTTCATTTAAGCAATTTATTGTTTTTTCAAGGAGTCTATCCGCAGCGCATACTTTCCCATTACATCAAATTCCAGATTCACTTGGTCTCCTGTTTTTAATTGTTTCAAATTTGTATGCTCAATGGTGTAAGGAATAATAGCTACCTGAAAACTAGTGTTGGTTACATTAAAAGTTGTAAGGCTTATTCCGTTCAGGCACACGGAACCCTTTTCAATTAATAAAGGAGCAAATCTTTCCGGAAACTGGATAATGAGTTCGCGGCTTCCCTCTTTTTCAATAATGGCTGTGCATGTACCTGTAGTATCTATATGCCCTTGTACAAAATGACCGTCAAGACGGCCGCCAATTTGAAGACACTGCTCTAAGTTAATTAAGTCTCCTTTTTTCCAGTTTTCGAGAGTGGTTTTTTTTAGCGTTTCTTCAATAGCCGTAACCTGATGCTGGCCATCTTCTATCTTTTCTATGGTAAGGCAAACACCATCGTGGCTCACACTCTGATCTGGTTTAAAGGTGTGGGAAAGGGGAGAACGAATCAAAAAAGTGAGATTTGTTCCTTTTGTAACCACTTCACTTACAACGCCTAAGGATTCTATTATTCCGGTAAACATAAAAGCAAATTAATCGTTTTATCATTCTTTTTCAGAATAAAAAAATACGCCTATATTTGCAGTCCTAAAAACATACCAAGGGGGTATATAATTATGCTTATTATTGATTCAAAAGATTGCGAAAACATAGACAAAGCGCTAAAGAAGTACAAAAAGAAGTTTGAAAAGTCAAAGACGTTGATACAACTTCGGGAGCGCCAGAGTTTCACAAAGCCTTCTGTAAAACGCAGAGGTGAGGTGTTAAAAGCAATTTACCGTCAGAATATTGCTTCTGGCAAGATAGAGAAGTAAGTTCGTTATTGATACGATAAATATTGAGTAGCTGCAAAGTTTAGTAACTTTGCAGCTATTTTTGTTACATACTCTCATCATGGCCGATAATGCTTTTCTTATAAGATTTATGGATCATCTTCGGTATGAAAAGCGTTATTCTCTCCACACAGTAGAGGCATACGAGCGGGATCTTTTGGCCTTTTTCACCTTTGTAAAAGATACATTTGACGTCACGGCTGCTACGGGAATTACCCAGACTTTTATTAGAAGCTGGATGGCAGACTTGAAGGAGAAGAAGCTTACGGGTAAGACTATCAACCGAAAGGTATCGGTGCTGCGGAGCTTCTTTAAATTTTTACTAAAGCAAGGTCAAATAACGGTTCTCCCCACAAATAATATTGTTATACAAAAGATAAGTAAACGGTTACCCGTTTTTGTAAAAGAAAGCGAGTTGAAACAACTCGCTCATGTACTTGCCACAAGTACTGAAAACTGGAAAACGCTGAATGCAAAAATGCTTGTAACATTGTTTTACACAACCGGGATGCGCCTGAGTGAGTTGATTGCACTTAAAGAAAGGCAGGTAGACGCGAGCCGCTCGCAGATAAAGGTTTTGGGAAAAGGGAATAAAGAAAGAATAATACCCGTAAGTAAAGAAACACTGGAAAACATTACTAGTTACCTGGATATAAAACGAAGCGAACAGCCTGAAGCAGATAAGGAAGTGCTTCTTGTAACGGAAAAAGGGAGGCCGCTTTACGCTAAGTATGCTTATTTATTAGTGAATGAATATCTGGGGCAGGTAAGTACGCTGGATAAAAAAAGTCCTCACGTCCTTCGGCATAGTTTTGCCACCCATTTGATGAATAATGGAGCCGACTTAAATGCGGTAAAAGAGCTTCTAGGCCATGCCAGCCTGGCGGCCACTCAGGTGTATACACATAATACTATCGAGAAGTTGAAGGATGTGTATAAAAAAGCCCACCCCAAGGCATAGTTTAACGTGATTTTTCAGAAGATTTTATTTGCAATCCAAAAGCTTTTGCAGTAACTTCATAGGAAACAAACCAACACCCCTTTATGCAGTAAAATTCTCCTCTTTTTAAGTTCTTTTTCTTATTGTTTCATGTAAAAAATGATGATTATGAACGTAAACATTCAGACAGTTCGTTTTGATGCGGATGCGGCTTTGGTCGCTTATGTGCAAAAGAAATTGCAAAAGCTTACCACCTTTCATGACCGCATCATTAAAGTAAGTGTTTTTTTGAAATTGGATAACGTAGTTCATACGATTAAAGACAAGATTGCTGAGATTAGAATTCATGTCCCGCGCCATGAATTTTTTGTAAAGGCTACCAGCAAATCTTTTGAAAGTTCTTTTGACAATGCATTTGACTCGATTGTTAACCAAATAAAACGTAAAAAAGAGAAGCAAGCAGCTTAATTTTAAAAACTCATTTTAGAGCCCCACTTACCCGTGGGGCTTTTTCATTATAAGGAGGAGAGTCGTTGTAGAAGCGGGGTATTGCAGGAAAGAGTATGTTTTTGCTTTTGGTAAATACGTCTTTGGATGCAACCATTTGAAAACAAACAAAAAAAAACTGGTTCAGAGTTTTTACAATTATTAAATTCCCTTACCTTTGCCTTCCCAAAAATGGGGGTAGTTCTTTATTGCCTGTTTGTTTCAGGATTTCTATAAGAAAATAGAGATAATAAAACCCGATTACCAACCGGGTTAGATGATAAAATAAGCCACCTTAGCTCAGTTGGTAGAGCAACTGATTTGTAATCAGTAGGTCGCCAGTTCGACTCTGGCAGGTGGCTCTTTAACAGACATGTTAAATGGGTAGGTGGCCGAGTGGTTAAAGGCGACAGACTGTAAATCTGTTCTCTTCGGAGTACGGAGGTTCGAATCCTTCCCTGCCCACATATAGTTTGACAATAGTTGTTCTATTGTCAAACTATTTAAGTTCTTTTTAGTTGGTTTGAATAGGAATAAATACTTACGAAAAGTAGTATTTTCAAATCTTCAAATTGCTAAAGCGGGAGTAGCTCATTTGGTAGAGCGGTAGCCTTCCAAGCTTCAGGTGGCCGGTTCGAGCCCGGTCTCCCGCTCAAAAGAGTTTGACGTTTAAAATTCAAAAGTTTAAAGTGGTTTCATTGGCTAAACCTTGAACTTTTAACCCGAAACTTCGAACTTATCAAGCCGTTGTAGCTCAGTGGTAGAGCACTTCCTTGGTAGGGAAGAGGTCGTGAGTTCGATTCTCACTAACGGCTCAGATGAGGTTGACGAGTTTAGGTTTTTACGTTGATAGAGCGATTAGGAAGTGCGTAAAAAAGCAGTGAACGTATTAACTTTTAAACTGGCAGGCTTTGTACAGGAGTACAAGAGTGCGACGCAACAAAAGCCGATAGAAATACTACCGGCGACATCATAAAAAAACAAACATTCGATACACAACTTTAAAAACAGATAACAATGTCAAAAGAGACCTTTAAAAGGGACAAACCCCACGTAAACATTGGTACGATTGGTCACGTTGACCATGGAAAGACCACGTTGACTGCCGCTATTACAGAAGTTCTTGCAAAACAAGGATTGGCGACAGCTAAAAAATATGATGATATCGACGGAGCTCCAGAGGAAAAAGAAAGAGGTATTACGATTAATACAGCACACGTAGAATATCAAACTGACACTCGTCACTACGCACACGTAGACTGTCCTGGTCACGCTGACTATGTTAAAAACATGATTACTGGTGCTGCGCAAATGGACGGAGCTATTCTTGTAGTAGCAGCTACTGATGGTCCTATGCCACAAACAAAAGAACACATCCTGCTGGCTCGCCAGGTAGGTGTACCTCGTATGGTTGTGTTTTTAAATAAAGTTGACCTTGTTGATGATCCTGAATTGCTTGATCTTGTAGAAATGGAAGTACGTGATGAGCTGACAAAACGTGGTTTTGACGGTGACAACACGCCTATCATCAAAGGTTCTGCAACCGGCGCATTAGCTGGTGATGAAAAATGGGTAGGTGCTATTACAGAATTGATGAAAGCAGTTGATGAGTATATTCCTCTGCCTCCTCGTCCTGTAGATCTTCCTTTCTTGATGTCTGTAGAAGACGTATTCTCTATCACTGGTCGTGGTACAGTTGCTACTGGCCGTATCGAGAGAGGTCGTATCAAAGTAGGTGAGGCTGTAGAAATTGTAGG
>CAZPPM010000022.1:0-33215 GCA_964588445.1 uncultured Citrobacter sp. | reverse complement strand
CATAAACACTTTTTTATTGATTAAGTACTGAGGTTTAGGCTACCGTAATTACCCAAAGCAATTGTTGCGGTTAGCTGTTTCCAAATTTATTTTTTCAGGCTCATATAAACAAATTAACTATTGATAAACCTATACCGTACTTTTTCCTGCTTTTGAAAAGTGAAATAGCTATTTTTGACGCCATGCAACTGCTTAACGAATCCTTTTTTTTGAAAGAAAATACGACCCTACTTTCCCCGGCACTCGATAGAGAAATTATTGTTGATGTTTACCTTCCCAAGGAGGTAGAAAATCCTGCTTCACTTAGCCTTTTATTGATCAATGATGGGCAAAATATGGAGGAAATGGGATGGGAGTCTCTTCTCCAGAAATTAGCAGGGAGTATTTGCCCACTACTTTGCGTAGCTATCCATGCCGGCAAGGAGCGCAAAATGGAATATGGCATAGCCGGTCATCCTGACTATCTGGGCCGTGGGGCAAAAGCAGATAACTATACCCGTTTTATAACAGAAGAGTTACTGCCGTTTATAAAGATTAAATACAAGATTCCTTCTTTTCGGGAAATGGCGTTTGCCGGTTTTTCATTGGGCGGACTTACTGCATTGGATATTGCGTGGCGCTATCCTGATTTATTTACCAAAGTAGGCGTTTTTTCGGGCTCGCTTTGGTGGCGGAGTATTGATCAAAGTGAACCGGAATACGACGATCATCAACATCGCATTATGCACCAGGTAATAAAAAATGGAACCTATCATCCCGGGCAGCGTTTCTTTTTTCAGACAGGAAATATGGATGAAACCAATGATCGGAATAACAATGGCATTATTGATTCCATAGATGATACACTTGATCTTATTCAGGAACTGGTGAATAAAGGATATGATCGCGAAAAAGATATTGTTTATTACGAACTGGCAGACGGCCTGCATGATGTGGCAACGTGGGGAAGGGCAATGCCTGTTTTTTTGGAATGGGGCTGGGGAATGGAAGATAATAAGTGATAATAATGAGAAGTATATAAAAGAAAAGACCAGCACTACACTGGTCTTTCCTTTTTACTGGTTACAACCAAAACAAACTATTTACTAATGCACATGCACATCAAAAGTTAATTCTGCATCAGTGCTGGATTTACTGCTATTGATTAGATCTGCTTCTGCTTTATTGGCGTTTTGATAATGGCGCAATGTGATTTTTACTTTGCCTTCACCATGCCCTGTTGTTGTCCATACGCTTTTTAATCCCAGCGTTACATTGTTTTCATCTTTATCCAATCCGTTGATGGTAACGCCGGTGACACCATCAGGTGTGTAATAAAAACGGTGATGTGCGGCTTCGTGATCTTCTATGTCGTGAGTAAGATCGTGACCATCGCTATCATATAGCTCGATGGCAACATTATACGTTGCATTTTCGTCAAGTTCTATTTCTTGTACTACAGGAGGGTTTCCGCCATCTCCATCTAAGTCAGTCCAGGTAAAAACAACAGGCGTTGTGGTGCCAACCTTTGTAAAATGCAATTCTACTTTTGTGATGGCTTCATGATCGTGTTCGTGCTCATCTCCATGATCTTTTTTGCAAGAAGAGATGGCTAAGCTTAGAACGCCAACGATTGTGAGTGCTAAGGATACTTTTTTCATTGTTTATTTTTAAATTATGAATGTGCTTTGTGTGTTGTGCCTATGGGAATCTTGAGGCGGAAATTGATGTTTCTTCCCATCTCATCTGTGAAGTAGCGGAAACTATTCATGTAGTCTCTGTACTTTGTATCTAATACATTACGAACACCAATACCTATGTTAATGGGAAGGGTGCCTACTTGTACGGTAGAAGCAATTTGTAAATGACAAAGAGTATACCCGGCAGGGGGCAGTATATAATCCTGTTTACCCTGTAAGCTTTCGTTGGGAAATCTTGTTTGCCTAAAGGTGACAGGGACTTCAATGCCAAGAGTTGTTGCTGAAAACTTTCCCTTATTCGCCAGCATATAATTAACTTCTGCAGCAAGCCGGTGAGCAGGCATGCCGATAAGCCAGTCGTTTATTTTTTTGTTTTTTGCCCAAAGCAGCGCAGCCTTTGCTGTTACTGTGATAGGCGTAGTGAAATGATAGCGTACAATCAGGTCGCTGCCGGTTAGCGCAGCATCCGTTTGCTGATAAACTACTTTAGGAAAAGCGCCGCGAATGGTAAGCACCGGATCGTCGGGCATGGGTTGCTGGTAAATGAAATTATTGATTCGATTATGATAAAGACTAAAGTCTACATACCACTTATTTGAAGCGTTGTTGTAAATATAACCGGCTGTCAACTGCAAAGATTTTTCTGCTTGCAGAGTAGGATCGCCTTCTTCAAAAATACCAGTACCATGGTGTACGCCATTTGTTAGCAATTCATTTACATGTGGTGCACGGGTGCTGCTGCTGATAGCAATATTAACGGTAGAAGCAGTAGTAGCTTTATAGGCAGTATTGAGGGAAGCAGCAAACGTGGAGAAGTCAAAGCTGTGTGAAATTGTATCTCCGCCCAATGCATAGCGTCTCGTAGTAATAGTTTTATGATCATAGCGTATACCGCCTTGTATATTCCATTGGTGTTTACTCCATTTTTCTATCCAATAACCACCAAAAGAATAGGACTGATAAGCAGGAATAAGATACCTGCCGGAATACCAATTGTCTTGTTGTAAAGCTGCAAGGCCGATAGTTCCTTGCATGTTTTTCCAACGAGGATGTTGCCAACCTATATCCTGCGATAACGTTAATACTTCTAGCATCATCTGCGGGCGGGTAGTGGTGCTATTTCGTACAATATCGTATTCGTCTCTGTCATTGTGCTGAGCAGCCAGTTGAACCGTCCATCGGCTACCGCCTGTTTGAAACACGGATTTAAGTTTAAACAAATTGTGTACTACTTCTTGTGAAGGGCGATTGATGCGATATGTTTTTTCTCCGAGATAACTTTTGTCAGGACGGGGTACGTTGATAGCGTTTTCTAAATCGGTAAGGTTGCCGATATGTGAGCCGGAGAAAATGCCAACTTTTGTAGAGAAGCGACTATAAAAGGCTTCGATAGTATAGTTTTTCTTTTTCCATCCTGCTGTAGCAGAAAAATTTATTTCCCGGAAGCCGGTATTGTTCAATCGGTAATCCGGAGTGGTAGCATTGGCGGCTCGTTTGAAAGTGCCTTGTAGGCGATAGCTAAAAGCAGGGATTTTTTTTAGTTGCTGCTCAAACATGCCCGATACAACGTATTGCTGGTTGTTGGTAAAGTACATGCTATTAAACTCTGCATTATAACCCGGTTCATAGCGAAGCACCTTGGGGTTAATAAGTATTACACCCCCAATAGCATCGCTGCCATAGCGTAGTTCATCTACTCCTTTTATCACCACCAGATTATCTGCAATAAACGGGTCTATTTCCGGAGCATGTTCATTTCCCCATTGCTGCCCTTCCTGCCGTACACCATTATTAATGGTGAGTATGCGATTACTATGCAAACCGTGAATAACAGGTTTGGAGATATTGGTGCCTGTTTGCAGCATGGATACACCCGGCAGTTTGTTCAATGCTTCGGCCAGTGAGAAGCCCTTCATCTCATCCAGTTCTTTCCCCGATAATTCTTTTTTGCTACCGGTATTGGCAATACCTTTTTTGCCTTCTACTACAACAGCGCCTAACGTGTGACGGGCATGGGGTAGGAAGAAATCATGGTGAGTGTTTTTTGTGAAACTTATTTTTTGTTCAAAGGGTTCACAGTTTACATGCGATATTACCAGCGTATACTCGCCGGGGCAGAGGCCGGTGAAAACAAAGTCGCCATTGCTATTGGTAACCACTTCTTTGTTGAGCTCTCGCAAAATGACCGTAGCTGCATACAGTTTTTCTTTAGTGTCAGCATCTTCCACATGACCCGATAAGCGTAGGCTACAATCTTGTGCTAGCGACTGCCTGACTGTAACAACAGCCAGGCAGGCCAATAAAAATAATTTCACAGTAAATAAATTGAAAATAAAATGATAAGGCAACTGCGTATGTCGTAGTTGCGTAAGTATAAACTATGCTCCTATTGTAGCAGGAGGGCCACGTAGCTCAAAAAAAGAATGTACACTGCTAAAGAGTGCTTCTGTTGTTGTGGCTTGATAAGTAGTGCTGTGTTGTAGCGATATGCCCGGAATAATAAATGAAGGTTCAGGCGTATAGGGTGATGTAGCGACTAAATTATTACAGTCACATTGATAACCTGCTTTGGTAAAATGTGAATGGTCATGATCCGTAGTACAAATGGCCATATCCTCGTGCCCTGCAAAAAGATGATGAAGCCATTGCTTGGGAGTAATGCTTAAGGAAAATACCATAAGCATTGCCAAGGCAAAAAAAGATTGTATCGTATTCTTTTTCTTCAAAAAATGCTACTATGTTGCAAATTTAAGAAAAAAGAGTAATACTTGACTGTTTTTTCTATGAGTGGTTTTGTAAAGAAAGGATTGGAGGGTATCTCAGCCGTGGTTCATAGTTTTTCATAGCGTAACTTTGTTGCTTTGTTTAAATAAAGCATTGTGCCTGTACTACTAGCCATCGAGTCTTCTTGTGATGAAACATCTGCCGCCGTGTGTAAGGAAGGAAAAATATTGTCCAACTTTATCGCAGGGCAGACTGTACATGAAAAATATGGAGGAGTGGTGCCGGAGCTGGCGAGCAGGGCGCATATGCAAAATATTGTACCCGTAGTAGATGCTGCATTGAAAGAAGCAGGAGTGCAATTAAATGAACTGGATGCGATTGCCTATACACAGGCTCCCGGTTTAATTGGTTCTTTACTTGTAGGGGCACAGTTTGCTAAATCGCTGGCTTTATCTATAGATAAACCGCTTATTGCAGTACATCATATGCAGGCACATGTATTGGCTAATTTAATTGACGATCCCAAGCCTTCGTTTCCTTTTCTATGCCTTACTGTAAGTGGCGGGCATACGCAAATAGTACTTTGTGAATCGCCGATACAAATGCAAGTGATAGGAGAAACCATTGATGATGCAGCAGGTGAAGCTTTTGATAAATCTGCAAAGCTGCTGGGGCTGCCTTATCCCGGAGGTCCTTTGATAGATAAGTATGCAAAGGAAGGGAATTTTTTAAAATACAAATTTCCCGAACCGCAAATCCCCGGTCTCAATTTTAGCTTTAGCGGATTGAAAACAGCTATACTGTATTTTTTACAAAATGCCGGTACCAGCTTAGTGTATAAAGAAGAATTCAGAGCTACGGAAGAAGAGCGGCAATTGTTTATTCAAAATAACCTTTCGGATATTTGTGCATCTATACAGCAGCGCATTGTTTCTATTTTATTAAATAAATTGAAGAAGGCGGCAAAGCAAACAGGTATAAAAGAACTTTGTCTTGCAGGAGGCGTTTCGGCAAATAGTGGTTTGCGTACAGCATTTGAAGCGATGGGTAAAGCAGAAGGATGGAATACCTATATACCCGCTTTTCAATACTGCACGGATAATGCAGGCATGATTGCGATAACGGCGTATTACAAATACCTTAATCAACAATTTGCCAATCTTTCTACTCCCGTCTCTGCCCGTGCAGAATGGTAAACAATCAACACTATGGAAATACAATTTTTAGCAACAATTCCTATCATACGGATATTTGATATAGATAAAGCCAAAGAGTTTTATGTGGACTGGTTGGGTTTTTCCATCGATTGGGAGCACCGCTTTGAAGAAAACTTTCCGCTTTACATGCAGGTTTCAAAAGGAGCGTTGGTGTTGCACCTGACAGAGCATCATGGCGATGCAACTCCGGGCGCGAATGTTTTTATACGCATGAAAGGAATTGATGCATTACTTGCTTCCCTGAAAGAAAAGGAATATCGATATTATAAACCTTCAATCGAAGAAGCTCCCTGGAATGCCCGCGTTATGATTGTAGGTGATCCCTTTGGCAACAGGCTTTCCTTTAATGAATATAGTGACGAAGCGGATGCCTAATACATATTTTCAATTTAAGCAGTTTACAATACAGCAAGATAAAGCGGGCATGAAGGTGACTACGGATAGTTGCCTTTTTGGTGCATGGGCGGCGCAGCAAATAGCGCTTTCTTCAGCAAAGAATATACTGGATATAGGTGCGGGTACAGGCTTGCTAAGCTTAATGATAGCTCAACAGAATAAACTAGTAATTGATGCGATAGAAATAGAAGGACAGGCTTATTTGCAAGCAAAAGAAAATTGTACTGCTTCGCCCTGGAAGGATAGTATTACGGTATGGCAGCAGGATGTTTTTCAGTACTCTCCCGGTAAGTTATATGATGCTATTATTTGTAATCCTCCTTTTTATGAGAATGAGCTAAGCGGCAAGGATAAACAAAAAAATACCGCGCAACATAACCGTGATTTTTCACTTAGTCAACTATTATTATTTATTGAAGCAAACCTGCAAGAGAAGGGAAGCTTTTATTTACTCCTACCGCATAAGCGGGAAAAAGAAGTGACAGCATTAGTAAAAGCACAAGGATTATTTCTTACACAAAAAATTTGCGTAAGACAATCTACTGCGCATGAACATTTCAGAATCATGCTGGCGGGTACAAAAGAACTCTCAACACTGCAAGTAAGTGAGTTCTCTATTTGCGAAGCAGATAAAAAAACATATACTTCAGATTTTGTTCAACTGTTGCAGGATTATTATTTGTATTTATAAAAATCAAAGACCAGCCACATAGTCCTGAAGATAATTATAGTCCGGAGTGAGCTGTCCTTCTTTTGCAATAGTGGCTCTTTCCAGCAGCGCAGAACTTCCTTTGATAAGATCTTCCAATATATATTTTATGAGCTGTTCTCCAAAATAACGGGAGGCATCTCTGGGCAATTCATTCGGCAGGTTACCTACCGCCATCAAATCTATAGAGTCGGGAAGATAAGGAGCTGTTTTTTGCAAGCCGGATCTGTCAATTCCATAGACGGGATCTTCAATAGACTGGTCGCCTACATTAATAGGTACAGAACCATCTACATCGTCTGTAATATCTGCAATGGTTTGTATAATAAACGTATCAGTAATAATATCTTTTTTCTCGAATAGACGAGGTATATGTTTGTCCCAGTAAATGCCATTGAGTAAAATATCCGTTTGCGCTGCATAGGGTAAAAAAGTACAGATATAGTCTTGTGGGTTTTCATGAAAATCCTGTCGCTTATATGTGCCGGTTTCTTTGTGCCTGTATAAATCTGCGCCTTTGAGTTGCGTGTACACAGGATAAGCAAAACGGCGAACGAGGTAATCATCCGGTTCCACTTCATGTATACCCATCAGGTTCATTACTTCAAGAATACCATGCGCCACACGACCAGAACCTGTTACCGCAATTTTTACGTTGGGTAAACGTAATCCAAAATAATTATGTATTAGCTCGCGGAAACTTCTTTGCTTATATACCCTTTCCAGCGAATAGAGACCGGTACGATTGCCATAAGCCATCATTCCGTTGTGAGCGCCTACTACACCTGCAAAAAAACCAAACCCGATAATGCGCTGCCCGTCTTCATGCTCTAAGCATTCGTAGTCAATCAGACGGATTTTCTTTTCCAGTATGGATTGCAATAGTTGCTGGTTATGCGGTTGTTTCTTTTTTGTATGAGAAAAAAACAGATATGTTTTACCGGAAATAAGCGTACCAATAGGCACTTCCTTAATACCCATGAGTATATCGCAATGAGTGATATCTTCCTGCACAGTAATGCCAGCGGAGGTATATTCCCTGTCGGTAAAGCAGCGATCAGGCGAGCTTTGTACCACAATACTTACCTGTGGTACATTTTTTTGTATCCATTTGCATTGCGCCGGGGTGAGCGCAACCCTGTTGTCAGCCGGAATTTTTCCTTCTCGTATCAATCCTATCCTGATCATAGTTGTATTTTTGCAATCGTACTTGGAAAGAGTAACAAAAATAAATTTTAAATCCGGTAGCGCAGCGAATGAATTATTTTGAACTATTTGACATACCTGTACAGTTGAAAGTAGATAAAAATGCTTTGTACAAAAAGTTTATTACGTTAAGTAAGCAATACCATCCGGATTACCATACACAGTCAGGAAGTGATGAGCAGGAAAAGGTATTGGAGGTATCGGCTATTATCAACAAGGCCTGGAAAACATTCCAGCACCCTGACGAGACTATACGCTACGTGTTGACGGAAAAAGGCTTGCTGGAGGAAGAAGAAAAATATGCGATGCCCAACGATTTTCTGATGGAGGTATTGGACATTAACGAACAATTGATGGAGATGGAAGAAGGGGATACGGAGGTACGGACAACTATACAATCGGCGCTACAGGTGCTGCAAAATGATATTTATGAAACTGTTAAAGAAATTGTGGAGTATTATCAGGAGGGTACTACTACCCAAGAAGAGCTGTTGCAAGTAAAGGACTATTATTACAAGAAAAAATATTTAGATCGTATCAGCCGTGAATTAAGCGGAAAGCAGTAATATTGCAGCCCAATTCGCAATAGTTAGTTGCCCAGGTGGCGGAATTGGTAGACGCAGTAGACTCAAAATCTACCGCCCACAAGGTGTGCTGGTTCGATTCCAGTCCTGGGCACAAAAAAAGCACGTTTAAAGCGTGTTTTTTTTTTGCCCCTACTTACCGTGCTACTTTTTAAAAACACTTTTTTTATAGCATTTCCCAAGCTTATAAACTATTACTCAATCATTGGGATGAAGACAATAATACATCAGTTGTTGCTAATAATTTTAGTAATTTTGCGTTTTATACCATATAGCAAAACACCCAGTAATGACAAGAATAGAGGAAAAGCTGACCATATTGGCAGATGCTGCCAAATATGATGTGAGTTGTAGTTCCGGTGGAAGTAAAAGAAAAAATAGCGACGGTATCGGCAATGCATCGGCTTCCGGCATTTGCCATACTTATACCGAAGATGGCCGCTGCGTATCACTACTAAAAATTTTACTTACTAACCATTGCATTTATGATTGTGCTTTTTGTGTGAGCCGTCGTAGTAATGATGTAAAACGTGCCGCTTTCACTGTGGGGGAAGTAGTAGCCCTCACCATGAATTTTTACCGAAGAAATTATATTGAAGGATTGTTTTTGAGTTCCGGTATTTTTAAAAATGCCGATTATACTATGGAGCGATTGCTGCGTATTGTTAAAAAGCTGCGTATCGAAGAACGCTATAATGGATATATTCACCTCAAAACAATTCCCGGTGCGAGTGATGAATTAATAAAAGAAGCAGGTTTATATGCAGATAGAATGAGTATTAACCTGGAGATGCCCACAGAAGCAGGACTTAAAATGGTGGCACCGGAAAAAAATCATGCTGCAGTAAGAAAACCATTGGCTTTTGTTAATGAACAAATGCAGGCTTACAAAGCAGAGAAAGCCATTATAAAACATGTTCCTCAATTTGTACCTGCAGGGCAAAGTACACAAATTGTTATTGGTGCTACGCCTGAGTCTGATTTTCAAATCATGCAAGTGGCAAAAGAATATTATCAAAGCTTTCAACTAAAGCGAGTGTATTATAGCGGTTATGTTCCTATTAATGCTGATAATGCACAATTGCCGCAGGTAGGAACAGCGCCACCACTCATTCGGGAAAACAGGCTTTATCAAACGGATTGGTTATTGCGTTTTTATAATTTTCAATTGGATGAAATTTTAAACCCTGGCTATACACAATTAGATTTAGACATAGATCCCAAGCTAAGTTGGGCGTTACGCAACATGCAGTATTTTCCTGTAGATATAAATCGCGCCGATTATGCAACTATCATTCGGGTGCCGGGTATTGGGAGGCAATCTGCTATGAAAATAGTACAAGCTAGAACATTTGGTCGCTTACATGAATATCAGTTAAAAAAAATGGGCATGGCGTGGAATAGGGTAAAGCATTTTGTAGTATGTGCTGATAGTCCCATGCTATTGGGTATGCCATTGGGTACAACAATTAAAACGGCCATTCTCCGACAAGGAAATAGTAAATACAGTTCCGCTTTGCAAAAACATCAACTCAGTCTTTTTTAGCCATGCAGTATGTATTTGATGGAACTTATGCGGGGTTTCTATGCTGCGTATTTGAAAGCTTTGAACGCAAAGAAACCAATATATCGCCTGTCACCAGTGATGTATTTCAGCCGGGCATGTTTGAGGAGAGTAGAGATATTGCTACTGCAAAAGAAAAAGCAAAAAGAGTACAAAAAGGTTTGCAACAACATTGTGGAGCAACGGCGTTAGATTTTTATAAAGCATTTTTGTCGGAAGATATAGCTGCGTGGCGATCTATATTTAATATTATAGTTGCAGTATTTCAACAAGGTAATATTATTCTTACTAATTATGGTAATGGAGATGTGTTGTACTTTTCGCAAACACTTAAAAAAGTAAGTCGTGAGCGGCATCGAATGCAGGCATTTATTCGTTTTCAAAAAACAACTGATGGGATGTATGTTGCAGTAGTAGAACCCGACTTTAACGTATTGCCCTTAGTGTCCGACTTTTGTAAAAATCGTTATACAGATCAGCCTTGGCTTATTTATGATGCTAAAAGAAAGTATGGCTTATTGTATAACAAAGTTGCGGTATGTGAAGTACAACTTACTCCTGCTGAAAAAAATGCATTAACATCAACCGCCATTGTAGAATTGGATGAAAAGGAAGCAGCTTTTGCACAACTATGGAAAACCTATTATAAAAGCACCAATATTGTAGCGAGAAAAAATATAAAGTTGCACTTACAGCACGTGCCTAAGCGGTACTGGAAATACCTTACGGAGAAAAAATAGTCGGCATATACATAGATTGGGTAGTTAATGTTTTGCAATAAGCAACTAGATGATAGGGTTGAAAATTGGTTTTCAGTTTTATACACGTGCTTATAGCAAAAAACAATTGAATGGAGCTAAATGCATGTGAAATAGTTGTAGGTTGTGATTCTAGTGAGTACGTGTTACTCGATTACTAATGTAGTGGCATTTCATAGTGATGTTTTTTATTGTATAGTAGCGTTAGGGATTGTAGCGGAAATCCTTTGCATTTGTAAAATGCAAAGATTGCAGCGAAAAGCCCGACCCGCAGGGGAACGCACAAAATAAATAATACGTAATTTCAAGTATTGCTAAACGGCTATACCTATGTTGAAATTCACGACAGAAGGAATTCTATGTGTTCCCGGAAGTTTTTACATTGATCCGTGGCGACCTGTTGATATGGCCATTATTACACATGGTCATGCGGATCATGCACGTCCCGGTATGGGCAAATATCTTTGCCATAGCCATACGGTTCCTATACTTAAAAGTAGAATTGCTGATACTATTGTAGTGCAGGGAATTGATTATAATGTTTCCTTAACTATCAATGGTGTTCGAGTTTCCTTGCATCCGGCAGGCCATATTATTGGGTCGGCACAAATACGACTGGAATATAAAGGTGAAGTGGCGGTGGTGTCGGGGGATTACAAAATACAAAATGATGAATTAAGCACGCCGTTTGAAATAGTGCGTTGTCACCGTTTCGTTACGGAAAGCACATTTGGTTTACCTATTTATAATTGGTTGCCGGTGGAGGAGCAAAATAAGCAATTGCGAGAATGGGTGATGAGTAATCAGGAGCGAGGAAAAAACTCTTTACTATTTGGCTACTCGCTTGGCAAAGCGCAACGTATAATGAAAGCGCTGGATGGAATAGCGCCGTTATATGTTCATTATTCAATTGCAAAACTCAATGAAGCTTACGAATCGGTAGGGGTAGGATTACCCGCTTATCAAAAAATAGACTTACGGGAAAGTGTAGCTCATCTGGATAAAGCTGTGATAATTGTTCCACCCTCATTGCTCGATTCAAAAGTGGTGCGCAAAATACCCAATAGGGTAAATGCTATTTGCTCTGGTTGGATGCAAGTGCGGGGAGCGAGAAGATGGCGCAGCGCCGATGCGGGATTTGCTATGAGTGATCATGCCGACTGGAATGGACTTCTCAATACTGTTAAAGCTACCGGTGCGGAAAAAGTATATGTAACACATGGTAAAACAGATGTGTTTGCAAAATACCTGAATGAATGGGGCATTGCTGCGGAACAGGTAAAAACAGCTTATGGCGATGAAGAAGATAATGAAGAGATTGAAGTAAAAGAAACGGCTATGCAAAATGAAAAACCATGAATGAATTTTCTACATTGATAGCAGCGCTGGATAGTACTAATAAAACGAGTCGCAAACAGGAAGCTATTCAACAGTTTCTGCAGGATGCCGAAGAATATGATAAGCGCTGGATGCTTGCACTTTTTACAGGTAAGCGGCCCAAACGAAATGTAAGTACTACATTGCTAAAACAATGGGCTATGGAATTAACAGGTATTCCCGAGTGGCTTTTCTTAGAATCTTATGCGGCAGTGGGAGACTTAGGGGAAACGATTGCGCTTATATTGCCACCTGCTGAAAGTTATGTAGAACGAACATTAGCTACTTGGATGAATGATATTATAACCTTGAAAGAAGCTGATGAGGAGGCTAAGAAAAAATTTGTAATAGATGCCTGGCAATCTTTGCCGGTAAATGAAAGATTTATTTTCAATAAACTATTAGGAGGAAGTTTTAGAGTAGGTGTTTCATCTAAAATATTGATCAATGCGCTGGCAACGTATTATCAAATGGAAGCCAATGCGGTTGCACATAGCATTATGGGCGATTGGAAAATAGATTCTATACAGTTTGATGATCTGGTGCGGGGGAAGTATACCGATACACAATTATCCAAGCCTTATCCTTTTTGCCTTGCTTATGCGCTGGAGAAAAATGTAGTTGATTTGGGCGATGTTGCTCACTGGCAGGTTGAATACAAGTGGGATGGCATACGCGGACAAATCATTAAGCGAAATGGCGAAGTGTTTATATGGTCGAGAGGTGAAGAATTGGTGACAGAACAATTTCCAGAGATACGGGATGCTGTGAGTAGCTGGCCACAGAATTTTGTAATAGATGGAGAGCTGCTGGTGAGGAAAGAAAAGCAAGTACTTAGCTTTAGTGCCTTACAAAAACGACTGAATCGGAAAACACTTTCAAAAAAAATGCTGAGCGATATTCCTGCGGCTGTTTTATGTTATGATCTTTTAGAGCTGGAGGGAATAGATTATAGACATAAGCCGCTGGTTGAAAGAAGGCAACAATTAGAGCAACTTATAACGGCAAATGAATCCGAAATAGTTCAATTGTCACCGGTGATTGAAGTAAGTGAGTGGAGCAGCTTGACGACTATACGAGAGGAGGCTCGCAACATCAATAGTGAGGGGTTGATGCTAAAACATCGCCAATCGCCCTACCATACGGGAAGAAAAAAAGGCGACTGGTGGAAATGGAAAATAGATCCGATGACGGTAGATGCCGTACTGATATATGCACAAAAAGGTAGTGGTAGAAGAAGTGCTTATTATACGGATTACACTTTTGCCGTAAAAGAGGGTGATAACTTAGTCACGATTGCAAAAGCGTATTCCGGGCTTACTGATAAAGAAATACAAGAAGTAAGCAGGTTTGTTAATAAAAATGCGATAGAAAAATTTGGCCCAGTGCGTACGGTAAAACCGGAGTTGGTATTTGAAATTGCATTTGAAGGAATTGGATATAGCAGTCGACATAAATCTGGAGTGGCACTTCGATTTCCTCGCATTTTGCGCTGGCGGCGTGATAAAACAGTTGCGGATATTAATACTATTGAAGAGGTGAAGTCATTAATTACTGCTACGGAATAATAGACATAAGGTATAGCATTTTTCATTACTAAGCGATAGTGAATAGTAGATGAAAACACTATGATATGGCATAATTTTAAGAAGTGGTTATAATTAAGTAAATTGAATAGGAAATTTATATACTACTTATCTAAACTATTTAATCACCTAAACCTTGAATTATGCTACGCTGGACAGTCACATTTCTAATCATTGCTTTAATTGCAGCGGTATTTGGATTTGGTAATATTGCTGCCGGTGCTACATCTATCGCTAAGATTTTATTCTTTATTTTTCTGGTATTGTTTGTCCTTTCACTACTATTTGGGAAGTCATTTAGAAAATAATTGATGGGTTTACACAAAAAAAGGATGTATCAAAACAGATACATCCTTTTTTACTAGGTGAAACTTTTTATTAAATATAGGATTACAGTTTAATAATATAGTTAAGGACTACTGCTGGCCCTATGATAGAAAAAGCTGTATTGCTACCTGTATTAGTTATAGTACCCTCTGCTGTTACAGTATGGGAATGTGTATCATTGCCTGTATTTAAGGCAGCGCTAGAGTTGTTTCTGTTATTTGTATGTTCATGAGAATTAGTCCGCCAGTAGAAGCTATTGTCTGAATCGTTACTAGTGCTGGTGCCATAGCGTTTGTTCTCACCATTAATTATACTGTTGTTGCCGTGGTTTTCTGCATAGTAGGCGTCATAATAAATATGGCTATGTGTATTGCTGGAGCTGGTAACAGGTGTGCCGGTAAACGTATGGTTATGACTTGGCAGATTGGCAACAGCCAGGGTGGTTGTTTGTGTTCCGCCGGTTGCTCCTAATGAATTGTTGCTGCTGATCCCACCTGTGGTGGTGAGTCGCCCGGCAGCACTACCTCCCATATTATCTAAGCCATAAATAGTTCTGCCACGAAGATCGGGTAATTGAAAAGTGGTGCTTCCATCACCGTTACCATAGATTGTACCAATCGCTGCAAAAAGACTGGCATTGGCTGTACGGCTTATAGTAGCGCCACTGCAAAGCATCCAGCCTTGGGGTACTGTGCCGCCGGCAAATGCCATAATAGTGCCGGAAGGTACACCGCCCGTGCCTCCACTGGTAAGGTTAGTCCATGCAGTGCCATCGTAGTAATAGAAGCCGATAACATCATTTGTTTGATAGACCAATAACCCCGCAGCAGGAGCCGCTATGGCAATGCGCTGCGATGCTGTCATACGTGGAAGTAAAGCTCCCTTTTCCGTACTGGTTACATCCAGTTGTGCACTGGTATGTGGTGTATTGGTGCCTATTCCTACTTGGGCTTGACTTATGATAGTAATAAGGAAGAATGCAATTGTAAATAATTGTTTCATGTTGAGCGATTGTGATTATTATAGGGATATTAGTTTTTTTGGAGTTTGAGATGTTGAGTTAGTCCATTGTTTAAATGAAGTACCACATGGTAGCTGCCATTTGCCAGCCCGCGTATATCATATAGGTTTTGTGTTTGTGCCCATGTTTGTACTAAAGCACCACTGCTATTATAGAGTTCTATTTTTTGAATGGTACGTGCGTCCTGTTGCAATAGCCTGAATGAGTGTTGTGCCGGATTAGGATAGACTTGCAGTAAAGCAGGGTCATTATTGCCGGCAACAGTCATTGTGCTGCTATACTGTACAGTCCCATTAAAATCCTGCTGGCGAATGCGGTAATAAACTCTATCCATTGGTGCTGTATAATCAATGTATTGATAGGCTTGCTCAGTAGGAAGATTTCTAGCAGTAATCGTAGTGCTTACAGTTTGCCAGTTGATGCCATCATTGCTACGCTGCACAATAAAGTGAGCTACCTGATCTTCTTGTAACGTGTGCCAGTTGACCTTTACCTGTATTCCCTGCCGCTGAGCGCTAATACCTCCCCATACGACGGGGAGTAAGTGCATCTGATCAGACAAAGCAAATTCGCTTAATACTATATTGCTGACAGGGTCGGTAGTGATAAAATTTTCAACGGGGTTACGAGAGGCTGTGCTGATGGCTTGCCAATAATTGTCGTTGTGTACATTCAAGGCAAGGTTGGCTTCCGGGATGCTATTCAGTAAGCCGTCTGCATAATGGAAATGCAATGTACCACTGAAGGCGGGTGCTGGCTGGCTAAAACGTACTACAATGGCGGCGTAGTTATTCACGGTGAAGTGAGCCGTAGTTGCGTGACTGGTTAGCTCATAGCCATTGAGCGTGTAATCAATGCTGGGTTCTAAAACAAGTCCACCTACATAAAATGAAGTGCCGGATTTTATAAACAGGTCTGTGCCGGAGTTTACCTGCATTACTGTTTGCGCCTGCAAACTGAAACAACAAATAGAAGCACACAAAAAAGTGTAGAGTTTATTCATAAGAGTATAGATAGTGGAGTAATAATACGAATTAGTATATTTTGTAGTATTAAGCGGTTTATGGAATGGTTGATTTGTTGATATATGTCAAAACTATTTTAGCGTAATTGGTAGAAGGGACATTTGCTAATTTTAGATAGTAATGGTTTACCATTAGATTAGCTGTTAGTCGTGTTAGCTTAGTTGTTCCGGGGGTTGCCTTTATTCTTAATACATTTGATTTTATTAGTAAATAGTAAACGCGAATGACTTTTCTTTTGAAGTTGCTGAATGTATTTGTTGAAAGATGTAAAAAAGGAGGCAGATACGGTGAGTGGAATTGTATACTGAATGTAAGATTGATAATGTCGCTTTGGTTTCTACTAGAAAAATTAGGCCTGTTGATTTAAGTTCTGCAGAGCGAAAAACCTACTTTACTTATTTTGTTATCTATGTTATTACAACAATAGCTATTATTATTGCCAGCCTCTATTGCAAATAGAAGAATATTAAAAGGTTGTTTGCATACACCTGTTCTGTATGCGGGACATATTCGAATATTTGTGTTTCTCTAGAAAACAGGATAAACTATTTTTGACATAATGATGTCGCAGCCGTCTTTCCAAAAAACAAGAATAGCGCCTACTCCCAGTGGTTACTTGCATATGGGTAATGCTTTGTCCTTTTCACTTACAGCGGCATTGGCTCAAAAATATAGCGCAACAATTCTATTGCGTATAGATGATCTGGATCAGCAAAGGGTAAACATAGATTATGTGGAGGATATTTTTGCCACATTATCATTATTGGGTATTCAATGGCAGGAGGGGCCTCACAATAGAAACGAATTTCAGCAGACATATTCCCAACTTAAAAGAGTGGAATCATATGAAGCCTATCTCCGTCAATTGGTAGCGAATAAGCAGGTGTACGCTTGTACCTGTTCTCGTTCTGCCATTTTACAACGAAGTCCTTTAGGTCATTACGACGGATATTGCAGAGCCAAAGGCCTGCCTCTAGATACACCCCAAGCCTGCTGGCGATTATATACAGATCGGGAAGCAAATGTGCTCGTAAATGAATTGTATGCAGAACCCCTACAGCAAAAACTTCCGATTGATATGTATGATTTTGTAGTAAGAAAAAAAGATGGATTGCCTGCCTATCAATTAGCCTCGCTGGCGGATGACTGTTACTACGGTATTGATTTGATCGTAAGAGGAAAGGATTTATGGGCCTCTACTATTGCTCAGCTATACCTGGCCCGGTTGCTTAATAAAACCTCGTTTTTAGACACGACTTTTGTGCACCATTCTTTGCTGCTCACCACGGCAGGTGAAAAAATGTCTAAATCAGTAGGCGATACTGCCGTCAAAACATTGCGGGAGCAAGGTGTAAGCGCCTCGGAGCTATTTAAACATATAGCAAAAGGGCTTGGAGTAGAAGGAACTCCTACTGATTATATTTCATTAGCAAAACTTGTGTGGCCAGATTAGCTATTGTATGCCCACTCAACGAGTGTAGCTCCCCAGGTAAATCCTCCGCCAAAAGCGGCTAGGACGAGTTTGTCGCCCTTTTTCAACTGGTTTTCCCATTCCCAAAGGCAAAGAGGAATGGTAGCAGCAGTGGTGTTACCATATTTTTGAATATTGATCATTACTTTTTCATGCGGTAAGCCAATGCGATTGGCTGTTGCATCTATAATGCGGAGGTTGGCCTGATGAGGTACGAGCCAAGTAATATCATCACCGGTAAGTCCGTTCCTTTCTAATAATTCTGCGCTTACGTCTGCCATACCTTTTACGGCAAATTTAAATACCGTTTGCCCTTCCTGATAGGCAAAGTGCTCTCTGGCAGCTATGGTGGCTGCGGTGGCAGGATAAGCAGAGCCTCCGGCTTTCATGCGGAGAAACTGTACACCACTACCATCGCTCTTCAATAAGCTGTCTTTAATACCGTGTCCTTCTTCGCTGGAGGGTTCTAGTAAAACAGCACCGGCACCATCACCAAAAATGATACAGGTAGCTCTGTCTGTATAGTCTACAATAGCGCTCATTTTATCGGCGCCTACTACAACAACTTTTTTGAAACGACCGCTTTCGATCATCATCGCTCCTTGTGTAAGGGCAAAGAGGAAACCAGAACAAGCCGCACTCACATCATACCCCCAGGCATTCTTAGCACCTATCTTATCGCAAACAATATTTGCTGTAGCGGGAAATACCATATCGGGCGTTACTGTCGCCACTATGAGACACTCTATGTCGAGCGGGTCCATTCCTTTTTTATCCAGAATTTGTTGAACGGCCGGAACAACCATTTCCGAAGTGCCTTTCCCTTCGCCTTTCAAAATTCTTCTTTCCACAATACCCGTGCGGGTTCTTATCCATTCATCGTTGGTGTCTACAAGTTTTTCAAGGTCAAAATTCGTTAGCCTGTCTTCAGGAACAAATCCACCTACAGCAGTAATTGCGGCCGTAATTTTTTGCGCCATGCCAAGGGTATTTTTTAAGGAGGTCAAAGTTAAGGGACAAATGGCAAACTATGGGGGCAAACTTACGACAACGTTAATAGAGCAATTCTTTGCCCTTTAGCTAGTTATCTTGATAGAAAACGACTAACAGGTACGGCCAGTGGCCGTTGGTGTAATAAATAGAATGGAGTTGATGCTTATTGTGCTTTGAGTAGGCTGCGCACTACGATAAAACATAATACGATCAGGATTAAGAGAATAAGAATCGTAATATAAGTAGTGGACTGATCGGGGAGTTTGAGTTTTTCCCGACGTTCTTTTTTCTTTTCTACCTTTTTTCTAAGGTCGCGGTTGAGCATCTCTATCATGTAGCGTATCTGCTGCTTGTCCTTTACTTGTTGTAAGCCATCCAATGCATCACTGGCAAACTCGTTTTCGGCCAGCTGTTTTTCCAACTCATGCTTTTTCTCAGGTGTAAGCTTGTCTTGCAGGTAAAGCAAAAGTGTTTCCTGATCTACTTCAGTAGCTAAATGGGATAATATGTCTTTAAGGTTTTCCTGCATGGTTATTTATTCCTGCCTTCTTCTTTCAGTTTTCGTTCGATCATCATTTTCAAGTTGCGTTTTCCATTTTGTATGTAACTCTTTACCTGTAACATGGAGAATCCCGTTTCTTCGCTTACCTGCTGATAGCTTTTTTTCTCAAGGTAAAACAAAATTACACATTGCTTTTGCTCTGTCCCCAGTTCTTCTATCGACTGCTCCAGCAATTCTAATGTGAGATCAGTTGCCAGCAGGCTTTCGTAATCAGGCTCCTCGCTGGTTGTTGTCAATGTTTTATCGGTTAGCTCTATTGGAATTTTTCTCTGGCGGTCTCTTATCTTCATCAGGCAATGGTTTTTAGCCACCATGTATAACCAGGATTTAAAGTATTCTACTCTGTATTTCTCCAATTCCTGCATCACTTTTAAAAAAATTTGTTGCACGCTGTCTTTCGCCTCCTCTTCATTTTTCAAGTACTTCATACACACACCCAGCAATAAGAGGGTGTATCGTTGTAGTAAAATGCCCAACCATTCCTTGTCTTTGTCGGAGTAGAAGTAGTTTAGCAGATCCTGATCGGTGGTATGTGTGTATTTTTCAGCGTTCACAAGCAGAAAATAACAATTACTGAGAAAATCAGTTTTAAATTACATTTTAGTAATTAGATGCAAAAACGAAACAATTTCATAACAAAGAACGTAACTTGGTTTTAAATATTTTCGAAAAAAAATAAATGGACTTTGCAAGAATAATTGTTCCCGCCGCGCCGGTAAGGCGTAAGAGCCGCCATCAGTCAGAAATGACGAATCAATTGCTTTTTGGTGAAACGGTAAGAATAATCAAAAAGAAAAAAGAAATATGGTATAAGGTAGAGAGCCTGCACGATCGGTATGAGGGATGGTTGACAGCGCATATGCTTGGGGCTATTTCGGAAAATGAAGCTAAGGCTAAAACCGTTCATATCGTTACGGATCATAATAGCATTATTCGCATACAAGGAAACCCGATGCGGCTTCCTTTGGGAGCCACGCTGCCTTTATTTGACGGAAAAGGTGGTAACACCGGTACCGCTACCTATGAGTATGAAGGTGCATTTGAAAAAAGAGGCGAAATTGCTATTGACGATAGTCGTATTCGACAAGTGGCTTTTCAGTGGCTCAATACTCCGTATCAATGGGGTGGTCGTTCCATTTTTGGTATAGACTGTAGTGGTTTTGTGCAAACAACCTATAAGCAACTGGGAATCGATTTACCACGTGATGCCTGGCAGCAGGCGCAAGTAGGGAAGACGGTCGATAAGCTAAAAGATGCGGTTTGCGGCGACCTTGCTTTCTTTGATGATAAGGATGAAATTGTACATGTAGGCTTGCTGCTCGATAACGGACATATTATTCACGCCTCCGGCCGGGTGCGGATAGATAAAATTGATAAAAAAGGAATCATTAATACCGACACCGGAAAAAGAACTCATTCGTTACGGGTTATTAAGAAACTGCGGTAAATTAGCTTCGTTGGCTATTACTTTAATACGGAGTGTGATATTTAAAACGAGCAGATTGTCTTTTTTTAGATGAGCCCATGTAATAGTGAGGGGTGATAATACGCGATGACCTACAAAATAATTGTAGGCTTCTTTCCTGATCTCTTCTGTGTCTTCAAGCGGGACATGTTTGCTTGTAGAAAATCTTTTGCTGTACACCCGGTGAATTTTGTTAAACTCCTTTTTTACATCTTTCAGTGCTTTTTCCGACATGGGAGAATAAGCAATGAGCTGATAGTTAAGAATAGTGTCTGCCGGCGGAAGAGCCTCGTCATATCGCAAAGGCATTTCCTCGAGGATGACAACTGTTTTTTCAGGTTTATAAAAAAACGGGTTATGGTTTTTATAGATGCCGGAAAAAGCAAACAATGTACTGTCTGTTCTTAACTGAGTGTGTTTATCCGTAATAGTAGGGTCTTTGAGTAAATGGTTTAAAAAAACACTGAAGCTTGACTTATAAGGATTGGAGCGAAAATAGCTATCGGATATTTGATACAAGCCTTCTTGTGCAGCAACGGGGCTTTTGGCTGCCAGACACAAAGAAATCAGGAGAAGTGCGGCTATTTTGAATTGCATAATCGCTGTTTGCTCAAAGATATTAAACGCCGCCCGTTTTTTTATTCCGATAAAGTTAAATTAAGGCAGAGGTTGATGTAAAAACAAACGCGACCATTTACAACAGCACGGTCTTTTACAAGAAAAAAGTCGGGGTGGCGGCTGTTCTTATCCCAATAAAAATTATAGAGTTGTTGTGGGTAGCTTCCTCCTTTTTGTACAGGGGCAGGAATGGTTTTGGAAAAAATGCTGCTAAGTTGTTTCTGTAACCGGGTAAATTCTTTTTCTACCTGTTTGTGTTGTATACTATCATACCATGCAATGATTTCATAGGTAAAGATTTCTGTTTTTTGGGCTTCTAATTCAATTTTTATAAGAAGAGGAGGGTGCTCAAAAAGGGTAGTGGTGTGATAGTCGCCTAGTAGGTAAAAATAATGTGTTTCATTTTCGCCAAAGGCAGAGTCTATCATAAAGTCGGGATTGCTTGTATAAAAATGAAGCAGGCTGTCAATTGATACAGCGTAAGGAGATACGGGAAAAAGATCGGCAATCCTTCTTTTTTGTTGAAGGCTTTGGCTATAACTGCTGTGCCCACACAAAGCAAAAAATAGAAAAAAGCAAAACACTTTTCCGACAGATTGTGTTTTGCCTTTCTTATAGCAGGTAAACTTCAATACCTTATTTTTTATAATGAGTTTTGTAAAACTCAATAGCAGATTCTATGATTTTACAAGCCGTGTATTTGTCCTGGAAATTATCAATTTCAACTTTTTTATTTTCCAACACCTTGTATTGCTCAAAGAAATTGCGCAGTTCTAATAGAAAATGATCGGGAAGGTCTTCTATGTTGTGATAATGGTTCACAGAAGGATCTTGCGATGCTACCGCGATAATTTTATCATCCAGCTCTCCGTTGTCTATCATTTGCATATTGCCTATTACATTGGCTTCTAAAAGGCATAAGCTTTGAATAGGCTGTGAACATAGAACTAATATATCCAAGGGATCGTTATCTTGTCCTAATGTTTGCGGGATAAAGCCATAGTTGGCAGGGTAGTGAAATGAAGAGTAGATAACTCTGTCAAGCTTGAGCAGCCCTGTTGTTTTATCTACTTCATATTTTGCTCTTGAGCCTTTCGGGATTTCGATTAGTGCATTTACTCTTTGTGGAGTAGCGTCTCCGGGTGATACACCGTGCCAGGGATGCAGGATAGTAAGCATAAGGGTTTTATTTGTGGGTGTAAAAATAGCTAAGGTAATCTACAAACGCGAAATTTTCATACCTATATAGGTGGCTAGTAATCCAAGTAAAACACTGGCTGCGATATATAGGAAAAAAAGAAGAAGTTTATTTTCTCGTAGTAAGCTTATTCCTTCAAGGGTGAAAGCGGAAAAAGTAGTAAAGCCTCCACATAGGCCCGTCATTAAAAATAGTTTCCAGTTTTCGGACTCCAGATAAGATTTCATGGAAAATCCCCACAGCAGTCCTATTAATAAACAGCCGGATATATTCACCAGAAATGTGCCTATAGGAAAATGTGAGGAGAGAGGCGGTAACCATTTTTGAACAGCAAAACGTAGCATACTTCCCAAGGCGCCGCCTGCCCCTACCCATAATAGGTTATTGAGCATTGGTTGTTGTATCTGGCGCTAGTAATTGGGGGCGTAGTAGGGAATCTTCACCGTGTGTAAATAAGTAGTTGAAGTCAACCAGCCATTTATCATTTATTTTCTTTACTCTTAATGTGTCTTTTTTATTCTTATACGAGTTGGAGAAAATGACAAGGGTTGTGGCGGTATCTACTTTTGTTACACCATGAATATTGATGGTCGACTCAGCTAATCCTTTTTTGTCTTCCGGTGAGCGGGATATTCTTTCTACGGCATCCAGGCGTTCCGTATTAACGGTATCGGAAAGCATATACTGCCTGGCCAGCTTATAATCACCATACAAAGCTGCCTGAATAAAATTGCGGGCAGCGTCAATATCATTTTCCGCATCTCCGTTTTTAGCATTATTCTTACAGGCAACAATACTCACCACCAGCAACAAAAGGATGTAGTTAATCTTTTTCATGCGATAAAAGTAATTAATCATTTTCAAACACGCTGTATATTCAAAGAGCTATGCGACAGCATAGCTCTTTGAATTAATCCCTTTTATAATAGCGCCGGGGGCTTTGGTTTTCTTCCTGACTTTCTTTTTCATGCTCACTGTTATAAGCCCGTAAGATTTGTTTTACAAGACGATGGCGCACTACATCTTCCTCATCCAGCTCTATATGACCTATGCCATCAATATTGCGAAGAATGCGTACAGCAGTAGAGAGGCCGCTGCGCTGATTGCGCGGAAGATCCACTTGCGTCATATCGCCGGTGATGATCGCTTTTGCATTAGCGCCAATACGCGTTAAAAACATTTTCAATTGTAGGTCCGTAGCATTTTGCGCTTCGTCCAAAATAATAAAAGCATTATCTAATGTACGGCCTCGCATATAGGCCAATGGAGCAATTTCGATAGTACGGGTTGTCATATAATAACCCAGTTTATCTGCAGGAATCATATCATCCAATGCATCATACAAAGGGCGCAGATAAGGATCGATTTTTTCTTTTAAATCTCCCGGCAGGAAACCAAGGCTTTCGCCCGCTTCTACTGCAGGACGGGTGAGTATAATCTTTTTTACCTGCTTATTTTTTAAGGCGCGTACAGCAAGGGCTACTGCCGTATAGGTTTTACCGGTACCGGCAGGGCCTATGGCAAAAACAATATCATTTTTTTCTGCTTCGGTTACTAGTTTTTTCTGATTGGCTGTGCGGGCACGCACCGATTTGCCATTGGGGCCAAAGACAAGTACCTCATTGGGATTGCGTTCTTTAAAATGATCAATTGTTTCCGCATCATCACCTCCGAGCACTTGTTCAAAATAATTTTCGCTCATGTGTCCGTTCTTTTCCAAGTACGAAACAATCAGCTCAATTTTTTCTTTTGCACTCTCAATTTGTTCCTGTGAGCCGCTTAGCTTTATTTGTGTACCGCGAGATAATATTTTTAGTAAGGGAAATTTTTTCTTTAAGATGTCCAGCTTGCCATTATTTACACCGAAAAATTCAATAGGGTTTACTGTTTCTAGGTTAATGATCGTCTCAGTCAATGGAGGATAATTTATAAGATATGTCAAAACCGGCCAGGGGTAGCAACCGGGTTCTTATGCGTCTTCTGAAATATGGTACAGAAGCCTTACCCCTTCTTTCCAAATATACTTTATCTGTAGAATATTTCCCTAATCTTACTTATGCACAAATGTGAATTTTTTAAACATAACATTTATGTAACATGCTTAGCAAAGAGGATGTTTTCCGTTTATTCAAATTTTCCTTCTTTCTTAGTAAGCTCAAAAAATTTCTTCAAATCAGCATTGAGTGCCTCTTCAAAGGCGGCTCGCATATCTTCCGGTTGTGGATGTTTGTGTTTCCATTGAGTAAAATAATGCTTCATAGCTATATCTATTTTTTCTGTACCCACTACAGATTCTAACAAATACATCCATAATGCCGCCTTTACATAAGAAGTCAGGCCATATTCTTCACTTGTAGGAAATTTATCAGCAGGAATATCCATAGCTGATTTCATCGGTATGCTTTTGTCGATAGCATTGTAAATGATGCCAAGAAATTCATCTACCGGTAATTTTTTAAGATCAGCAGGAAGTTGATTGCCAAAGATAGAATTGGTTCTGTATTTTTCTGCTTCGTAACGAAACTGGTAGTACGTATTCAGGCCTTCATCCATCCAGGTGTGGGCTCTTTCATTGCTACCCAGCATGCTCATAAACCAGTTGTGCCCTATTTCATGCGCAATAACGGCATCCAGGCTTTCCACTTTTGCATCCGGGCTGGTGATTAATGTTATCATCGGGTATTCCATACCACCACTGGAATTATTAGCAGGGCCTTCTACTACCTGCACGGTGGGGTATTCGTAATCGCCTATCCAGCGACTATACGCTTTTACAGCGTCTTTGATGTAGTCAATGCTATTATTCCAGATAGTTTTTTTCTTGTTGTGGTAAAAGGAAAAAGCATCAATAATTTTTCCGCCAGGTAGCTGCGCCGTATCATATTGAATAATAAAATCTTTACTGGAAAACCAGGCAAAGTCAGGTACGTTTTCAGCTACATAATGCAATGTCTTGGTAGGCTCTTTTGTTATGGGTATATAAGTACTAGGCTTTCCTTTACGGTTGCTTATGTTTTTTTGCCCTACTTTCTTGTACGCAGCTAATTCATCTGTGGTTTGTAAAGCACCTGTAGCTCCTACAATATAAGAAGAAGGAACGGTGATGCTGACTGAGTAATTGCCATACTCGCTATAAAACTCTCCCATGTCTAAATAGGGAAAAGCATGCCAACCATTTTTATCAAATACGGCAGGCTTGGGATACCACTGGCAAGCCATAAATTCTCCATCGGCATAGCCAGAGCGGGAGAAATAAGGAGGCAACAGTACTTTAAAAGGAGTAGTGATCGTAATCGAATCACCGGGTAATAAAGGTTGATTCAGTAATAATTTTACTACGTCTATATACTGAGGATTTTCATGTGCTTCTGTTTTTGCCGATAGGCCATTGATTTTAAAATCGAGGCTATCAATATAACCGGTGCCAAAGTTTTCGGCTTTCTTCGCACGTTCTGGATCATTCTTGATTTGTTGCAGCAATGCTGTAGATTCATTCTTGTACGCATTGGGCCATAGGTGAAACCAGATATAGTTTAGCTTGGAGGGAGAATGGTTGGTGTAAACAATTGTTTCAAATGCCGAAATGGTTTTGTGGGTATCGTTCAGTTCTGCTTTTATGTCATAGCGTACCTGCTGTTGCCAGTAATCGACTTGTGCATATAAAAAACAAGGCGATAAGAATAAAATGAAAGAAGCAAGCATCTTCATGTAGTAGAGTTTATTTTTAAAAATACTGAAACTGCCGTATCTCTACAAAAGAAGTAAAGGACTGATTTCTTTTAAAAATGAATAGTTGTTAAACATTTTTAAAAGTAGGCTAACTGACCGTAGCGGGAGAATGTGTCATTCGCTTTCTTTTTATCTTGGTGCCGCTTATGACTCGCTTTTGTCTTTTAGTGGCTTTCTCTATCAGTTATACTGCTACCTATGCACAATCTTATAAGGTTTTCGGAAAAGTTACCAACGCCAAGCTGGAACCTCTGGCCTTCGTAAGTGTTCAAATAAAAGATATGCAGCGGGGTGCTGTAACCAAGGAAGATGGTAGCTATGAAATTATGCTGGATGAGGGGGTGTATGAAGTAGTAATAACCATGATAGGCTATAAGAGCCAGGTAATACCGATAGTGCTGAATAAAGCGAACCATCAACAGCATGTCTTACTGGAAACAGAGGATATGCAACTGGGGGAAGTCGTAGTAAAAGGAAAAGCAAAAGATAGGTCAGAGGAAATCATCCGGCAAGTTATACGTAATAAGGAGGCTATACAACAAGCGCCAGGAGCTTACTCCTGTAAGATGTATATTAAAGCTGTGCAGGAAGATACTGTACAACAAAAGAGCAATAAACGAAAAGCAGGTAAGGATACACTTGTGCAGGAGCAGGCAGCCTTACAACGCATGGCGATGACGGAAATATCACTGAGCTATGATTATGCGGGAGAGAATCGCATCAAGGAAGAACGGCTGGGTGTGGAGAAAAAAGGGAATGCAGGCGATCTGTTTTATCTTTCTGCTACTGAAGGCCGGTTTGATTTTTATGATAATCTGGTAAAAGTCCCTTCTATTTCTGCTACTCCTTTTTTATCCCCCGTAAGCTATAGTGGCTTGATTGCTTATCGCTATAGAATGAAGAAGATAGAGCAAGTAGGTCGTCATAAATTATACACTATTAGCATAAAACCGGGAAAGCTGAGCAATGCAACGGTAGACGGAGAAATAACGATAATAGATAGTGGCTGGGCAATTGTACATACACGGTTTAGTTTTCCTGCCTATCATCTTGCCGGTTATGATTTCTTTGAAGTAGAGCAGGATTATACTGTTGTTAATAATACTGCCTGGATGATAACACGGCAACAGTTTACCTATTATTCTAAAACCAATCGTTCGCAAAAATCCGGCACCACCACTGTCAGTCGTTATGATTTTGTTTTAAATAAATCTTTTCCGGCAAAGCATTTTGGTGTGGAATTGAGCAGTGCCTCTGCAGCGGCTTATGAAAGAGATAGTAGTTTTTGGCAACAGCAGCGAACGGAACCGCTTACAGAAAAAGAAATAAAATTTATACATTATAAAGACAGTGTTTACAATGCAACGCATACTAAAGAATACCTTGATTCTGTAGATCGTGTAACCAATAAAGTGACATGGAAGAAGATTCTATTTACAGGCCAGCCAATTTATAGCCGAGAAAAAGAACGACTCTGGCAATTACAGCCGCTGATTTCTTTTATACAACCTATACAGTTTGGCGGCATGCGTATCCAGTCTTCTGTATTTTATAGTAAAGTGTATAAATCAAAAAAGAGCATTAACCTTTTTGCCGATTTAAGTTATGGTATCAGGAATAAGGATCTAAATGGGAATATTGATTTTCATAAAATGTATAACCCCTTTAATAGGGGATGGTATAATGTTACCTTACACCGGGACTTTCAATATATTTTTCAGGGTGATGCCTGGATTAATATGCTAAAGCGAAGCAATATGTTTTTGGATAATGGTGTGGGCGTGGAACATGGTGTTGAATTGTTTAATGGTTTCTTTGTGCAAACCGGTATTGATGTAGCATTCAGACGGTCGCTCAAAGATTATAAAACCAATAGCACTATCGATACGCTATTAGGCGGTATCTATGATGAGTTTTTAAAGGATAATGAAGCCGTTTCTTTTGATTCGTATAACGCAGTCTATGGAAAAGTAGAGTTGCGTTATACACCGCGGCAACGCTATATAAGAGAGCCAAAAGAAAAAATTATATTAGGCTCTGCCTGGCCTACTTTTTATTTGCAATGGCGCAAAGGGGTTCCTGGTGTAATGAAGAGCGAAGTAAATTTTGATTACCTGGAGCTGGGCATACAGCAAACACTGAAAATGGGATTGATAGGAACAGCCTCGTACACGATACGCAGCGGTGAGTTTTTAAATAAAAAGGATTTACGTCTTATAGATTATAAGTTTCAGCGGCGTGGCGATCCTTTGTTGTTGCTGAATCCTAATGAGGCTTTCCAGTCGCTGGACTCTACTTTTGCTGTCTTCCGGCGGTATTACGAAGGACACTATATACATGAGTTTAACGGTGCCTTTCTGAATAAAATTCCCTTGTTGAAGAAAATAGGTTTAAGAGAAGTGGCCGGTGGCGGCTTCTTAGTAGCTCCGGAGAAAAACCTGCGCTATGCGGAAGTGTTTGCAGGTGTAGAAAGAGTTTTTAAAGCACCGTTTAATATTCCCACTAAATTTAAGATGGGGGTGTATGTAGTAGGGTCTGTAGCCAATCAGTTTCGTAATCCGGTGCAATTCAAAATTGGTTTTACTACCTGGGATAAGCGACGGGGAAAATGGTTTTAGCCTACAGTTTTAAGTAAAGAAATTTTCTTTTACACCTGCTTTACTTAATGAACTTGCCTGTTTTGTCAATTGCAAAGCTGCTATCAGCAATGCTTACCGTTGCTTTTCCGTTGCTGAAAGCATTCGTTTGATCAAATTGAAGTGCAATGATTTCTTTTCCGGTTGTATCGATATAGCCCCATTTATCACCGATTTTTACCTGCGCCAATCCCTCTGAAAAGCCATAGGCCATATCGTAAGTAAACTTTGTAAGTGCTTTACCTGATAAATCAATATAACCCCATTTGCCATCGTGTTTAACAGGGCAGTAATTGTTTGCAAAATGCCCTGTTTCTGCATATTTTGGAGAGACTATTTCTTTCCCTTTTTGATTAATGAACCCCCATTTATTATCTTTTTTTATTCTTGGGTAGTTCCTGGTAAGAGCGTCCATGTACTCATATTGGAAGGGAATAACAATTTTTCCTACATTATTTATAATACCGTATTGCCCGTTTTTTTTAACAGCGGCCAATCCTTTTAAGAAATTATGAGCGATTTCATAGTCAAATGCAATTACTGTTTTCCCGGCTTTATCAATATACCCCCTTTTCCCGGTTTTCTCTACAGAAGCAAGCCCTTCTGAAAAAACCTGAACCTGATCGTAGGTGAAAGGTATGACCGGTTGGCCGGTTGCATCAATAAAGCCCCACTTGCCGTTTCTTTTTACTGCGGCAAGCCCTTCGGCAAACTCAAAAGCGCCATCATATGCCGGCGGAATGACTTCTTTACCGGCCGCATCTTTATAGCCATATTTGCGGATAGGGTTCTTGGTGCCGGCGCCTCCTGTTACAATATTGAAGGGTTGTAGAGATTGTGCTTGCAACAGGAGAGTAGTGGTTAATAAAACTAATGTGGAAAGAAGCCTGGCTTTCATATCGGATGATTTACTGTATGTAACGAAAGATCTAGGTGGAAATTGTATTCTTAACAAACCTGCTATATCAACAATTATAATTCTCTAAGCCTTGCAACAATCTTTTCACACCTTTGGTGTTTTTTCTTCATCGATTATACGAATCAAGGAGAATCATTATCGGGTGCCCGCATTATATAAAATAGCCGTTACAAGTTTACCCAAGATTTTAGGTATTCTTATTGTTAGGGCTTTTCTTTAACCGTCACAATGTGGATGCTATAGATTAAGAAAATAGTTTCGCTCAAGAAGCGAGTACTATTTATAATTTACATTCAATTACTTCTTCAGAATCTGTGTCGAAAAGTAATATCCCTTCTGAGTTGTTAGTTAGTTGCCCCGCTAGTTTTCCATCTTTTGTCCATACGGCGCTTTGTCCAGCGCTTAAGAAGTTGTCGCAGTAACCAATACTATTTGTGAGTAAAACAGGCATTGCGTATTGTTGGGCTATAGTTGGAAAAAGTGCAAAAGCTTTTTCAATACCAGTTTCCGATTTTGCTACACTTGCCAGATAGATAGTAGAACCAAGTTGGAAAGCATTTTTCGAATGTGAGGGCTGTAAGCTTTCATAGCAAATAGCCGGAGCGATTTTTTGTGTGCCGCTTGTGATGATAACTTGTTCTGTGCCTTTTTCGAAATAAGGCAGCTCATCTGCATGCAGCAGTTGTTTGGAATAAGTTTGTCTTGGTTTGTTTGGTGTAAAGAGGATCATACTTATTCGGAATGTTGAATTTGCCTGGGTAGGTAGTCCAAGCCCGATAATGATATTGTGGGTATTGCTTGTGTCTTGAAAAAGATCTAAGCGAATATCCTCTTGGGTAGTGGCTAGTTTACTTGCAAGATTGGGTTCGTAACCTGTTAGGGAAAGCTCTGGAAAAAAAATGGCATCTGTCATTTGTGTCAAAGCAAGATCGATAAACTTTTTGTGTGCTTCAATATTGGCTGCAATATTTCCCTTTATCGGTCTTGTCTGTGCGATGCCGATTTTCATTTTCTTTTAGTTTGGTTCGAAAATAAGCACAAATAGTGTAGTGGTAATCTTTGCAGGACTGAGCAATGTTTATAACATAAAGGCTTTACATAAAGATAGGGGAGCCTTTGTTTTCGGAAGTTAAGCTTCGTTGGGATTAAATCGGGATAAGTGATGATGCCAACCACGGCATGAGCGGTGTAGGGGGCATTGCAGCCGAATGTTTTGTGCGAGTGCTTATTTTATTTTTTCAAACTCAAAAGGGATTTCCATTGCTGCGCTGGAGATAGTTGCTTTTATTTTTTCTCCTTCGCTCCAATAGTGAATTTTCTTGGGGAAGTCATTCGAGTCGTTAACGCAAATGAAGCTACGGTTTTTTAGTTCTGTTACTGCAAAGAGCGTTGGTTCTTTCTCATTGGGTAGTTTGACGAATAGCGTCCATTTTCCATTTGTTTCAAGTATATCCATTTTCTCCTGGCTAATGGTGTCGCCTTTTTGTAGCGTAAAACCCATTCCGGAATAGTTGCCGGCACTTATCTTACTCCAATTTTCAAATGTTTCTTTTCCGGCTTCTTCGTTGGAGCGTTTCCAGTTTCCCACTAACCAGTCCAGGTTTTCTGTTGTTTCTTTTTCTACGTTTTCGGGCTGGTTAGTTTTTGTGTTGGAGTTGCAGGAGATAACTAAAATTCCCAATAATGAAATTAGTGTTGTTCTCATGTTTTTGGTTGTAGTAATGAGTTGTGTTAGTGTAGTAGGCGGTGTTTTATCTGCCTGAAACTAAAACTTGGTTTTATTTTATAGTTGAAGGTAAGAACTAAAATTAGAGGTTGAACTTATAGAAGATCAATAAGGTAAGAAAAGCCAGTGCTGGCATTTCTTATAACTATAGTATTGAATAGTTTATTCCTTTACAAAATTTTGGCTCCTTTTGAGCGGTTGCATCTCCAACAGAGAGTTTGAAGGTTTGATTCAGTAGTAAAGCCACCTTTCGATAGAGGTATTTTATGATCGATTTCTAATAGTAAATTCTTTTCAACGTGTGTCGAAATGCTACAGGTTTGACAAGTGTGGTTATCTCTTAGCTTTATTTGCTCTCTAAGCTTAGATGTCATCAGGGCTCTTTGTCCTTGTACGCTATTTCTGAATTTTACTAAATCGTTTAGATAGTTTACAAACTTGTCAAGATTTTCAACATCAAGTTTTATGTCACATTTTGAAGAGCTATTTCCTCCGGCCGATACATATTGAAATGTGTAGACAGGAAAGTAAAGATCGCTTAGATCTACGGATTCATACCCCAGCTTTTTGATAAGTTGATTTTTGCTTAGCGTGTAGATTAAGCTAGGGATGTCATTCTTAATACTTGTAAGAATTGTTTCTCTTTCTGCCAGCAATAGTTTTTTTCCTTGTTCTGCTGCCGCAAAATCATTTAGTACGTTTTCAAAACTGGAAAGCGTTTCTTCATCTGTTTCAATATTAAAATACTTGCAAAGGTATTTAAAAGGTTGTGCGCTGGCATTTTTACAAACTGTAGAGGTGCAATTATGAACCTGGTTGTTTTTTAATTCACTACTCCATTCTCTTCGCTTAAAATTATATTTACTTGTGTCCTGCAACACACCCGTACCGTAATCGGAAGATTTTACATTGACATACGAGCATTTGAGTTCCTGTATGTGGTGATTTAATTCATTGGAATTGTCTATATGTTTCTTGATGCTTTCTTTAATGCTTTTGAACTTTGCACTCTTAAAGTAGGTGTAAGCATATAGTTGGTAAGCTACAATTGTCAATAAACTTACCAGTCCTGCTACGGGGTTTATAAAGGCCAAAACGATACAGATGCCAGCGATAATGAGTATTCTCATATAGGTTTATTTCTTGTCAGTTTTTTTTGTGAGAGTTGTATGTTGTTATGTTTCCACCCTATAAAATCATTCTTGGGATTCGAATAATTGGGTAGTACCTAGGCTAATAAGTGGATGCTGTATGAATGGTTACAAGGAAAGCCTTATGGAGTGATGGGGTGAGTGTACACATACTACTGTAGGGTACAAAATTGCATGGATGGTTGTGGTACATAGGAATTGGGGGATTGGTAACTCTTAAAGATATAATAACATTTCAATATTTAAAATAGGGGAAGTTTATTAGTTGAAGAATTGTCAAGCTGGCCAGATGGGGGTGGATTTTCTTTACTCATCATGGGGATTGATTTTAGTTAGTGGTTGGTGATAACACCAACCACGGGGTAAGATGCCACCACGAGTTATAAAAAATTCAACAAGCTAACAATAACATTGCTGAGTAGAATTACAGAAAGTTTAAGAGTGCGACGCAACAGAAGAGGATACTAGTACAGGCGCTGGTAAACTCCTTACCACCTCGCTATAATTTTAAAATTCAATAAGCGGGGCGTGAGCCGCTGCGGCATGGTGTACGTAGTGTTAGAAAAATCTTTGA
>CAZPPM010000021.1:0-33496 GCA_964588445.1 uncultured Citrobacter sp. | reverse complement strand
TTGGTAGGCTGCTGCTTCAACAGCTGCTCACCTGCCGCATCTTTCTTGTCGGTGTAACGGATGATGTAGCGCAGGTCGTAGTTGGGTTTTCCTTCAAATTCGTTTTGCATATAGTTTTCGTTTTATTTATTTATTTAGATACTTTATCAATTCATCGTCACCATTGCTTTCATTTCTAGTTTTCTGCGAAGCCTTATGTTTTCAATTCTCAGTTTATCTAACTCTGCCAAAGACTTTCTCCATTGTTCGACTACACTTTTGTAAGCAACTGGGTAATTGACAGGAGGGGGGGTTAGTATTTTTTGACAGGCGATTTTTCATTTTTTATAAGTTTGCTTTTAAAGTATATGTATCCTCCTGTAACGGCTTTGGCATAGGCATTTTTAGGGATGGTTCCATCATAGCGCCGCTGCTGCATTGTATTAAATTGTACTCCGACTAAGTCAGCAGCCTCTTTTTCTGATATCATGTCGCTGGCACCGACTTTAGCAACTAGTGTTCGTAGTTCTGATAAAACAGAACTCAGCCCATCCCGATTTTTATTTTTTTCTTCAGGCATAGTCTTGCTTTAGCTTGTTGTGTTTATTGATGCTAAAAATTCTTTTAACCTTTTTATGACGTCAGCCTCACCTTTACCCGAGTTTGAAACTCTCCTAATAGTCATATATGCAAGCCCAGTATTGAGCGTTATTGTAGAATAGGCACCATTACCACTGCTTATGAATACAGCCAGTTTGCCACGATCCTCCTCGGATAGAGAAATTATTTTTCGTTTTGTAAAAGCTACTCCTCCGACTACAACTCTGTTTTTCATTTAATTATGTTTATCTCTTATTAATGATGTGTAAATGATATGTAAATTTTGAATAAACGGTGATTAAGTAATGACAATAGTTTTTATATTTGCTTCACAGGAGGCAATTAATGATTAATAATAAATAGCGGTGTTACTAGGGAATTATGGTTTTTCTTTAAATCTTGATTATCTTTAGTTAATTACTGTGTTATTATTACGTTAATGCGAATATACTGTAATTTAATTTCGTTTTCCAAATTTTTACGTAATTATTTTTCGTTTTTATTTTAATCAAGTGAAAACACTTAGTCAAATATTAAAAGAGGGGCGTGATAAAGCCGATCTTACCGCTGAACAAGCTGGTTTGCTGATTGGAGTTGGAGAGAGAGCTGTGCAGTCTATTGAATCCGGGCATACAGCAATAAATGATCAAAAACTAACAATACTTACTAATGCATATGGCATTCATAATGAAGTATCTGAATACTTTTCTAGAGGTGGGATTACTAATTTAACTTGGCAGGATCACCTCCGTCGTTTACAGCCATCAAATATTGCAGAAGCCCTTCTGGTACTCGCTGACGTTGCGAAAGAAATAAAGACTGAAAAGAATCGTCACGTTTCCTTAGAAACGGACAAAGATATTGACGAAGTTTTGCGGGAGAAGAAGAATATGGGCAATCAAAAGACCAAAAAACACAGGTCTGACACGGATGGTTCAAAAATGGCATAGCAAATTATTTTAATTCCGTTAGCCAGTGTGCTTTTCAAAGATTTTGATTTTAAAGTTGATCTACAAAATATATAAATAATTTGTTAGCCGCAAGTTTATGATTAATAAATTAAAAACGAAAAAAGTAGCTCCCGATAAGAATAAATCATTAGCTCCAACAGGAAGGTCTAGGCGTTCACTAGCAAAAATGCCTATTTATAACAAAGAAATCGGGGCACGAGTAATTAGGCTGAAAAAGCAGCATGATCTAACATTTGGCGAACTTGGCGAACTTTGTAACTGCTCATCCGGATTTATAAGTTCTATTGCTTATGGCAGAGTGTCAATAAACATACACATACTTAGAACACTTAAAGAGAAACTTGGCATAAGCTATGAATGGCTTATTGATGGCAAAGAAGAGCCAACAAAAGACGTTGCAATGAGTAAAGAAATTAAGGAAATAACAGCATTGATAGCGGAGGCCAAAGAAGTAATAGCGGCGACAAAACAACTTTCAACCGATAGAAATGTTTTCAAAAAAAAATAACAGAAAAATAGTAGTCTGAATATCAGCTAGTAAAGAGAAAAGGTTTGAATCCAATCCGGATCACAAAGCGCCTTTTTATAGGGCGCTTTTTCTTTTCTATTCTTCAAAAGCCCCGGTTCGAGTCTCATAGACAGAAATTAAAAAGTTTTTATTTTCAGGACGAGTCATAATCTTGTAGGCAGGAAAGTACTTTACAAGAACCCGTTTCTTAATGCTAATTTTAATACTTGTGCTCTACTATTTACATGTAGCTTTTGATAGATGTTGAGCACATGCTTTTTGGCAGTGTTGGTACTAATGTGAAGTTGTTCGGCAATTTCTCGATAGGCTAAACCATCTATCAGTAATTGAAGAATTTGTCTTTCCCGAGCTGTAAGAGAGAAGCCAATTTCATAATCGATTGATGTAGCTGTTGTATGCTGATCTTTTATTTCATAGTGCATCATCTGAAGTATTTTATGCGCTATGCCTGGCGATATGGGACCCACACCACTTTCATGAAGTTGAATCAGCTGCGTTGTTAGGTTTCCTGCATTGTCGTCTTTTAAGAGGTAGCCGCAGGCACCAGCTTTGATAGCTTTAAATATTCGCTCGTCATTATCAAATATGGTAAGTACTACATATTTTATATTGGGGTAAAATGTGGATGCAGTGGCTATGGCATCAATGCCGTTCATTCCGGGCATTTCTAAATCCATTAATACGATATCAGGATGTTTTTCTTTGGGCAATAGTTTTATTTGTGTAAGAAAATCATGTCCGTCAGATGCTACTAGCACTATTTCAAAGCTGCCGCTTCGCATCAGTTTGTCCTGCGTAATCAGTCGGTTTCTACCTTTATCATCTACTATGGCTACTTTCAAGCTCATAAGATTGATTATTTTGATTTGGATAATAAAATGATTAAGGATAAGTGTATGGATACTTCATTGTGACCTTTGTTCCATTATTATCACTCACTATTTCTAAGTGAATATCTGTTTGCTGTGCACGGTAGTGTATGTTACTTAGTCCGTTGCCTAAGTTTTGTTCTTTTATATGTTCCCAATCGAATCCCTTGCCATTGTCTTCAATTATCATACGCCAATAGCCATCGTCATCAGCTTTGCTTTGTAAAGTAATAATATGGGCATGGCTATGTTTTACTGCATTTGTTATGGCTTCCTGTACCATCCTTATGATATGGAGAGACTCCTGACTGTGTAATTTTAACTCGGCAGGAGCATTGCCTAACAACTGAAATTTTATATTGGGGTAGTAGTTTCTCAATGACTGTAAGTAGTTCTTGAGTCTTATAAGAATATCTTCGGCAGTGTGCGTATTCTGTTGCAATACCCATACGGTTTCTCTTAACGAAGTGACGATATCCTTTGCCGCAAACTTTATATCTCTCACATGATGTTCACGTTGGAATGGTGTTACACTCGCCTCTATTAATTCAGTATTATACAGTAGGGCATTAGCGTAGGCTCCTATATTATCATGCAAGTCCCGGCTAATGCGTTCTTTCTCTTCCTGTAGTTTTTTTTCTACTTCCATCCTGATGTTTTGTTCCCGGATGCGGCGTTTTACATATTGCCTGGCTGTAAAGATAATCCCTCCGGTAAACCCCAGAAGGCATAGGGAAAGAAACCAGGCAGAGCGCCATAAAGGCGGAGAAATTTCAATCGTGATCGTCTTGAACGGATGTGGGTCTTGCTGAAAACTACGGGTAGCAGCTACCTGTAGCTGATACGTGCCGGGAGGTAGTAAAAAACGCAAGTTTTGACCCGGAAAAAAATGTTGCCATTTTTCTTCTAACTTGTTTATGCGGTATTGATAAACGTATTGGAGCGGATGGTTTTTGCCTTTGGCAATAAAACTAAAGCCAAGGCTGTTCCTATTGTATGGTAATGATATTTTGTCTAAAGTTATGAGTGACTCACGAAGAAAAGCCGGCTTGTTATTGACCTCTATACCTACTAATCTCAGTTCCGGGTTTTCCCTGTCTACCTGCAGTTGTGAAGGGTAAAAGCTGTTTACACCGTTAATGCCCCCAAAATACAGTTCACCATCAGGTGCAGCCAGCGATACAGTGGTGTTAAATTCATTTTCTTGCAAGCCGTCATCCTTAGTGTACTGTGTTATGCTGTTGTTGCTTATCTTCAGTATTCCTTTGTTGCTGCCGCACCAGAGATTGCCGTCCGCATCTTCTTCTACGGAATAGATGCATTCATCCGGCAGCCCTTTTGATTTATTTGTTATGTATTTGATACGGGCATATTTATCTAAAATAAAGAGCCCTTTGTTGGTACCCATAGCCACATGTCCGTTCCTGAGACTTGCAAAGCAGCGCACATTACCGGTGTATGGAAAATACCGTACTTCGGTAATATTAAATGTACGGCTATTGATGAAATATATACTGTCTTCAGCATGCATCCATATTAGCGAATCTTGTAGATGCGCCGACATGGTATAACCTATCCGTGGAAATCTGTAACACGATGCGGTTTGGGTACTCCAATCTATTCGTATTAAAGAATTCTCTTGTGCCAGGATGGCTTCACGATCGTTATTCAAAAGTGTTTTGGTAAAATACCTCCGGCGAAAGCGTTCTGTTTTGATATCCGGTATCGTTTTCAGTTTCTTTACATTGAGGAGTGATGAATTGCACTGCCATACAGCAAAAGGAGCAAAGGTGGTAAAAACGTAGCCATCACCCGGAGCAGTGAGTATTTGTGTAACGCAAAAGCCAGGGTGACCGGTATTTATTTTCAGGTTGTATAATCGGTGCTGATTGGTGTCGTAAACGGAAATTCCCTCTGTTCCCGCAGTTATTACTCTGCCTCGTTTCTTATCTACAGCTATGCTCAGTACGTTGTCCTTACTCGGTTGTTCTTTACTACGAAAATAACGTAACGGCAATCGGTAACCCGGTATCATGGTAAGTCCGTCCGTAATGCTGATCAGATAATGATTTGCCGAACGGTCGGTAATCATTTTTTGAAAACGCAAGCCTTCCGTAGCGGGAGTAGAATTATAGTTGACCAGTTTTCTTTCCACCTGCATCTTGTCATTGAGTACCAGCAGTAAATCATCTATTTGTAAAAACAGTTGTTCCTTCCAGTAACTCAAGCGCCTGAGAAAACTTCCACGGCTTGGGATTGTAAGCGCAACTTGACTAACAAAAGCCTCTTTAAAGGGCGACCAGATGCGCAGCGGATATTTTGAAGACAGATCAGCCAGCAGCACGGTTGTATCCGCTCTTAAATAAGGCTGCCACGCGGTAGAGATATTCTTGGGTAAAATGCCCGAATGCTGAAGGTTGAAATCTCTTAAGGACACCAACGCCCATCGGTCCATATTATGAACAAAGATCAGTCCCTGCCTGATATTAGAATACTTATTGCTGCCTTTATCGGGAAGTGTGTCGTTATATAAGTAGGGAGCTTTTACCATGCTGACACGGAAGTGCCGAGTATCAAATACATAAAAACAATCTTTACCCGATATATACAGGTGTTTATCCCATTCTCCCAAAAACTTGATTTGAAGGGTAGCTACGTCAAAATTTTCCTTACAGACAAGCTCCATACTGTTGGTATATTCATTAAACCAACTGATACCCTTGCTATGAAGAATAAAAAACTCCCCGTTTTCTGTCTGAAAAAACTGGGTAAACTTATCATCCGGCAAACCCTCCTGCACGGCTATGGTTTCAAAATGAAGTCCGTTGAACCGCTGGATGCCATTGGGGAATGATAACCACAATCGGTCATATCTGTCGCAGGCTGCATCTGTAACGGTAGTTTGCAGCAAGCCCTCGTTCACGCCATACCCATACGTGCGTACCCGCTCCTCTTGCTGCGCATGTGAGAGGCAAGGAAGCAGCAACACAAAATATAGTATCCATTTTTTTAATAAACACTGCATGCAAACGCTCGAATGTAATGTCCGTTCAGGTCTTCCATACCGGATGACGTACAAATAAAAATAATAATGATGAGGTTATATGGTATCCGTTTGGATTATTTTTTAAGCCGGCTTTCATAAGTTCTTTTGTACCAGAAAAAGTTAGTTAACCACAATAAACAACCATGACATGAAAAAACTACTTGTTTTATCATTAGCCTTTCTGAGCCTAATCATGCTGGACGCTTGTAAGAAAGACCCGAAAAACCAGCCGGATAAGGGCAAAGAAGGCGAAATGGTCAATCTTGACGTGCAGGTAGTGCTACCTGTCGGCAGCACTCTCAACCTGTCCAAAACCAAACTTTACAACATGGGCAAAGCCACCACAGTAGGTGCTGACGGTAAAGCAGCCATTCCGATTGTATCCGGCAGTTGCAATGCCGTATTCCTGTTTGACGAAACCGACCGCCTGCTGCTGATGTCTTATGTACATGCCAATAGCAAAGAAATTTCTATTAAAACAACAGCGCAGGCTCTGCTTTTTAACGGCTTACAGTACAACTTCCTTCCTGACAGCCTTCGCTATTCATTTCTGAATGTGTCGGCAACATCACCCAAGCTTGCAAACTACTATACGCAAATGGAGCAAGCCTTCAAAACTGACCCGCTGCTGCTTGAAAAAAGAGGGTTTATAACTATGCTCAAAGAAGCTATGAAACTTTGTGAACCCAATCCTATAGATATTTATGGCAAACAACAAATCTATGTGAGCGATGCACTGGTAAAAAGTCAGTTACAAGTGGAAAAAGCGGATGAAGAGAATATCAATATCTCCAACAGTTCCTTCAGGCGTGCACACGCTTTTTTATATAAGGAAGGATACCATGACCTGAGTGACAAATGGCATTCTCTTCAGGATATTATAACGTTTGATGATGTAGCAGATAAAAACATGAAAGTTAATAATGCAAGATTTACAAGAGATATATTTAATATGTTAGACCAAAAGATCAGGCCGCATTCTGAAACCACCGGCCCCATTAACCTGATTTTAGGTGCAAATGAGAAAGATGCCAAATATGTTATCAGGATTGTAGGGCCCGGACAGCCTGTGTCCGTAACATGGACCGATGCCGAAACGGAAAAGCTGACATCCCTGTACTACGATTATCTCGCTTACGACATTCTTGCCCCCTACATGCTGGATGCGCTTGCCGTACGAGGGTTCACCAACCAGGCAAATCAGTATATCAATATGCTGCATGAGAGCAATATAAGTTTAAAAGGCTTCCGCGTTAATGTGGGAGAGGTAGCAAAAAACAACCCTGAAGTACTTGCCGCCCTTAAGTCGGGAGATGTAAGAGCTTCAATACGGAAGTTTTCAGAAGCGGTGGAAAACGTGGACCAGAGCGCTACAACCCTTATAAGCGCCATGTTTAGCGAGTTGAGCGACGCTGTTGGCGGTACGCTGAAATTCCCTACGCAGGATGACCTGCTGAACCACAAACAAAAAACAAGAAAAACACTTGATTTTCTGGAAGACCTGTTATACGTGAGTGAAGACCCTTTCATACTGTTGCGCCATGATGAGTATAAAGAGATGGAAGCATTTAACCTGATATTAAAAAAACATGATATTGAAATATCTCCCAAAAAACCGGACGTGATGGTATATACCAACGAAACGTTTACCGTAGATGGCAACCCTATAACTGTAGCGGGAGAAGAAACCGAATTTGAATGGAAAACCACAGGAGGTTTCGGCGTATTCAAATATAACGGAAGTGATGTTACCACCATCACCAAGGGGCCAAAGTCTGTAACATTCTATGCCAACAATGCTCCTAATGAACGCAATACACAGCAGGTAATAGTGACGGCATATATCGTGAACAAGACAAGCGGAAACAGAACCTTCTATGGCAGCGACACCGCCACCGTCAACGTGATGAAAACGAAAAGAAAAATAACGCCCGCCGATCCGACCCTTTCGCCCAAAAATGATATCAGATCTGTGAAGCTGTACCTGCAAAATGCCGATGGCAAAGACCCCCTTGCCGCCAAAAACGATTTTATTGACTTTCAGGTACACTGGAGTACATCGGGCAGCTATGGGCATTTTTCCGGAGGTGTTACGCAGAAGACAACTACGGTAAACAGCATAACCTATACCGCTACCGATGACGAAGTGGAGGATGCCGTGGAAAATATTACGGCAACCTTACAGTTCCGGCAAAAGCTCAACGGCGTGTGGGGCTCGTGGTACGATTACGAAGCCGTAAAAGGAAAAGTGAAGATAAATAACGAGCCCAAAAAGAAAATATACTGGGTGGCGCTGAAAGAGGTGCATACAGATAGTACAGTTGCGCCCACCGTTGGTAATTGTAAGGGTATTGGTGTTGCCTATGTGGATATAGAGCCGGATGCCATCAAATACTCCGTCCGCATTATAGGCACCTTCAACAATTTGTGGGATGGTGTACATACTTGGACACCCGGAAACCATCCTGCCTGGTGGATAGGTTACGGGCATCCCCGCGGAATAACGGGCAACCAATATACCGTAGCAGCTTCCATAACAAGGTCTCGTGACTTTCTCCTTGCTCAACCCAATCATGACGGCGTGCCCATAATGGGTATGGCGGAAGTGACGGTCTGGCTCAAGTAGTTTTTCATGAGTTATATAGCTAAAAAGAGCGCGTCTGCGCTCTTTTTAGCTATATAAATAGGTACTTGCCCTTCGCTGCATTTTTATTTCGTGCCTGTAAATTACTTGCGAAAGAACGCTTAGTTTTAATACCTTTTACACTATTATTGCTGTTGTGTGAAGGCCTTGTGGTGAGGCATCACCAACTATACGAACATCAACTATCTCATTGTTGAATATACTTTGTTGCATAATTCCATAATCTGAGTAATTGAACCATAGATGTGTTGTTGGTGTAGTGAACTATAAAGCAATTTTTTTGTAATTGAAATACCAACAACGGCGTAAAATAGTAACTTTATTTTCTATGATGAAGCCATTTCTACTTGCACTAGTTTGGTTCTCCCTATCGGTTGTAACAAACGGACAAGTTAAGCTAAACATTCCTTTGAAAAGAGAGCTGGATAGCTTGCAATTGCTTGATCAAAAATATCGGTCTATTTTAAGTGCAAACATGATGGGTAAAGGAGATTCACTTGCAGCGATATACGGCATTAAAAAAGAAAACTTGAATGACTATTTTTGGCAATTGCAAGGGGAGCTTGATTCACTTACTATTGCGAGAGTAGAGAAAATTATTAATGACCATGGCTATCATGGTCTTTCATTAGTGGGTAAACCAACCAATGAAGTTGTTTTTTGTATAGTACAACATTCAAAAGACATTGATAAATATTTACCTATTATTAAGGCTGCTGCTGAAAAGAAAGAATTAGGATTTCACCTTTATGCAATGATGCTTGATCGTTCATTGATGTTTCAAGATAAAGAACAAGTCTATGGTACATAGGCTTCGGCCATGAGTATAAAGAATGCTACTTCAGGAATATGGGAAAATGTAAGGTTTATTTGGCCGATTAAAGACCCTATTTCCGTCAACGAAAGAAGAAAAACAGCTGGCTTCAATCAGACAGTGGAGGAAAATGCTAATAGTCTCGGAATCGAGTACAAAATTTTTACGTTAGAAGAGATTCTCAAGTTGCAAAAGGAAGTAATGAATGCTAATGAATAGTAATACGGATAAAGAATAACGTTCCGCAACCAAGCAATAATCCCCACTTTGGCCTATGCTTTGCTTTTTTGTCTACTTTCATAGTCAAGTTGCCCCCATGTTAAATCAAAATTCTTCGTCGCTAACATTTAATGCCCGCCTGAAGCAGGTCTTACTACTCATTCTTATTGTTTTTATTGGTTTTTTAATCATAAAAGAACTGTCTCTTTTCCTGCCGGGTTTATTAGGCGCTCTTACTTTGTATATTTTAAGTCGTACCCAGTATTTCCGGCTGGTGTATCAGCGAAAATGGAAAAAAGGAAGAGCCGCAGGTTTGTTTATTATTTATTACCTGCTCTTATTAGGATTGCCGATTTTCTTAGCCGTAACCCTCATAAGCCCTAAAATTAATAGCTTTCTAGGTGATCCTAATACGATGATTGAAAAGGCCAGGACGTCTATGATGGTGATACAGGAAAAAATTGGAATCAATTTGATTTCAGAAAATACACTTACCAGCTCATTAAGCAAGCTTACCGCATATATACCGGGTATATTGAATAGTACAGCGACATTGATCACGAATCTGGCGATTATGTTATTTGTACTCTACTATATGTTTTGCAATGGAAGCGATATAGAACGGGAGATGAACAGGATTACACCTTTGCGCCAGGAAAATATTAATATGCTTGCCTCAGAAACCAAAAGAATGGTTCGGGCCAATGCATTGGGTATCCCGCTCATATCGATTATACAAGGTTTTACAGCCACATTAGGTTATTTTATTTTTGGTGTACAAGAGTGGGCGCTTTGGGGATTCTTAACAGGTGTATTTGCTTTTTTTCCTGTGGTAGGTACCATGATTGTATGGGTACCATTGGTTATTTATACCTATGCGATAGGCGATAACTGGCAGGGAACCTGGCTTTTTTTATATAGTGCAATAGTGACAGGTAATGTGGACTATATCGCCAGGATAACCTTGTTAAAAAAAATGGGGGATGTACATCCTGTGATAACGATTTTGGGAGTCATCGTTGGTTTGGGACTTTTTGGCTTTATTGGATTAGTGTTCGGACCACTTCTCGTGAGTTATTTTATTGTACTATTTAAGATTTATCGGAATGAATTTATTGAGCATACACCGGATACAGTTGTAGCTGTTGACATTCCTCCTGATGAAAAAAAGGATGCCATCTCCTAAAATAAAAAAGTAGCAGATATTCTCTGCTACTCTCTATTTACTTTTTAGTAATTCTCTTTAATAATGCCATCGTACAAAGGCTTCCATCGCTGCATAATGTGTTAATCCCAAATCTGCATACAGGTTAGCCGTAGCGGCGTTTCTCTCTTCGGCTCTTTGCCAAAACTCTCTGGAATCACTTCCCTGAAAGGGTACAGAATCTTTTTGTGACTGGTGAATAAAAATACCAAACCGTTTTTTCAGTACCTGATCAGGACTCATGGGAATAGCCATTTCTATTTCCTCCATATTCCATTCCTGCCACGCACCTTTATACAACCACAACCAGCAATCCTTTACCCATTCATCTCCATCATCTTTGATACGCCTTAAAGCGGCCAATACTACATTGAAGCAAACGATATGTGTACCATGTGGGTCAGCAAAATCACCAGCACAGTATACTTGCTGTGGTTTTAGTTTTCGCAATAAGTCAACAGTAATCTCAACGTCTTTTTCTCCCATCGGTTTTTTTTCAATAGTGCCTGTTTCATAAAAAGGGAGATTCATGAAATGAATATTCTCGTCGGGCAATCCTACATAACGGCAGGTTGCTTTGGCTTCCCCACGGCGTATCAATCCTTTTATGGAACGAATCGTCGCTGTATCCATCTGGTTAGACTTTTTATTAGCAATAAAATCTCTTGTTTCTTCCAGCACCTTTTCTTGCTTGGCTGTATCCACATTGATGATATCACCAAAGCCTACTGCAAAATCTATGAAACGTGTAACAAATTCATCTGTTACGGCAATATTCCCACTGGTTTGATAGCCTACATGCACATCATGTCCTTGATCGTGCAGACGCTGAAAAGTGCCACCCATGCTGATGATATCATCATCGGGGTGAGGAGAGAAGATGATTACTTTTTTAGGATAGGGTGTGCTGCGTTCCGGATGGGTAGGCAATGTGAAACCCGGTTTACCACCAGGCCATCCTGTAATACTATCGCGAAGCATATAAAATACCTGCAGGTTGATCTCATACGCATCACCTTTTTCTACCAATAAATCACTCAATCCATATTCATTATAATCGCTGGTAGTAAGACTTAGGATAGGCTTTTTCAATTTAAGCGCCATATTTACCACCGCTTTTTTGATCATCGTTGGGGTCCAGTCACACTCTCCCGTGAGCCAGGGTGATTTATTTCTGGTTAATTCGCTAGCGGCTGCTTCATCTACAACAAAGGCAACATTTTCGTGATTCTGTAATAAAGATGCGGGTATATGATCTGTAGGATCATCTTCAACCGCTTTTTGTATAACAGGTGCTTTCCCTTGTCCCCAAGCCATCAACAGGATACGCTTTGATTTTAAAATAGTGCTGATGCCCATTGTAATGGCCAGCCTGGGTACTTGTGATATATTGGCAAACTCATACGCATTGGCAATACGAGTAGAGTTATCCAGCGTAATCAATCTTGTTTTAGTATAAATAGCCGATCCCGGTTCATTAAAACCAATATGCCCGTTATTCCCTATTCCTAAAATTTGTAAATCAATACCACCGGCTTCATCAATAAGTTTTTCGTAAGCGGCGCAGTGTTGCTTTATTTCTTCCTTATGTATTTCGCCATTCGGAATATGAATATTTGCCGAGTCTATGTCAATATGATCAAAGAGATGATTGCGCATAAACTGGTTATAGCTTTGCAGCGCATTGTTATCAATCGGATAATATTCGTCCAAATTAAAAGTGACAACATTTTTAAAACTTAACTTTTCTTCATTGTGCAGGCGAACCAGCTCTGCATAGAGTGTTTTAGGTGTAGAACCTGTCGCTAATCCTAATACACATTTTTCATTGCTAGCCTGTTTTTTAAGGATGAGGGCGGCTATTTCTGCGGCCACTTCTACTGATCCTTTTTTTAAATCCGGAAAAACCTTTACTGGGATTTTTTCAAAACTATCCAGCATGTCCATTGTTTGTACTCGTGCTGCCATTGATGACTTAAATTAAGGTAAGCTTCAAATATACTAAAGGCTTCTACTTTATCCGAGTAAGTAAACCATATTTTAAAAAGTTCATTTCTTATTCTACAGAAATTTCATCTAAAAATAACCAGGCTTTATGCCCGGCACCCGGGTTTCCGTCGGGGATGATGCCATAATTACTCACTTTTATTGTAAGATAACGTCCGGTTACATTGTTAGTATTGATTTGTAAAATACCATTTCCGGTAGCTTGCGTTTTTATGAATGCATCAGTTGTTCCGGCGATAGTAAAATTTGCATTGTCCGTAGAAACCTGCACTTCCATTTTGGATGGACTATAGATCCAGCTACCTCGCGACTCCAGTGTATGAATAATCACTTTACTAATAGGTTGGATTTTCCCTAAGTCAATAGAGATAGTCACATCGTTTCCTTCAAACCCAATAAATTCTTTTGAACGAGATAAGCCTGCTTCATTGCGTACGCCGTTTACAAGTGTAAAAGCGCCATCACCGGGATAGGATTTTGAGGGTGTAACATCAATGGCGATTTTCTTTCCCGTTGCTTTTGAAAATTGAAATTTTTGAGAAATACCTATTTGTTTACCATTGACAGAAAAATAAGCATGTGCAATAAGGCTTCTATCAATTGATTGAGGAGAAGTATACAACCAGATAGAATCTGTATTATTAAAGTTGAGTGTAATAGGTGTTTTATCTTTTGATTCTACTTTCCATAATAAACCTTTATTATTATCTGCAGGAAGTATCGAAGACTGTAAATCATAGTAAGCCTTACTATAATTTGCTCCCCATTTTTCATACCGCCTGAATTGTGTTTGCAATCGCTTTTCAAAATCTTCCCAATTTCTTTTGCCCTTATCTGCCCATACTACTTCGCTCAAAGCACTTAGGCGAGGGAAGAGCATGTATTCTACTTTAGAAGTGTTGGTGATATACTCTGTCCATAAATTAGCTTGTGCACCCATGATGTAGGTTGCTTCTTGTGCCGATAGTGCTGCGGGTATAGGTTCATAGCTATAGGTTTTTTCTACAGGAGTATATCCACCAAAAGTTACAGAGTCTTCTTGCTGGCTTTGTGAATGGTCAAAATACATCCACCCACCGGGTGTCATTACAGCTTTATGTTTTTGCTGCGCAGCTGCTATTCCTCCTTCTTCACCGCGCCAGCTCATTACGGCCGCATTCGGTGCTAAGCCCCCCTCCAGTATTTCATCCCAGCCAATAATTTCTCTGCCTTTGCTATTTAGGTATTTTTCAATGCGCTGAATAAAATAGCTTTGCAATTCATGCTCATCTTTCAAATTGTTTTCTTTCATTCTTTTTTGGCAATGCGGGCAACGTTTCCAGTTGGCTTTGGGGCATTCATCGCCGCCAATATGTATCAATTTAGAAGGAAATAGCGGCAATACTTCGTCCAATACATTTTGTAAAAAGGTAAACGTATTTTCTTTACCTGCACAAAACACATCATCGAAAACACCCCATGTTTGTTGTACCTGCTTACCGGTACTGTCGCCAGCCCAGGTGCAATCTTTGGGAAAGAAGCTAATGGTAGGTTCATCAGGAAAGCAACTTAACTCCGGATAAGCAGCAATAGCGGCACTCCCATGACCCGGTAACTCAATTTCAGGAACTACTTCAATGTATCTATCCTGCGCATACTGCACTATTTCTTTGATTTCTTTTTTTGTATAAAAGCCACCATAGCGTTCATTCGTATTGCCCGTACCGGGATAACGCCCAATGATAGTGCCATTGCGCCAGGCGCCTACACTGGTAAGACGAGGGTATTTTTCAATTTCAATTCTCCATCCCTGGTCTTCGGTAAGATGCCAATGAAACCTATTAAGCTTATGATAGGAGAGATAATCAATATATCTTTTGATAAACGCAACAGGAAAAAAATGACGGCCTACATCAAGGTGCATACCGCGATAGTCAAATCGAGGTTGATCTTTTATGGCTACATAAGGAAGAGTAATGGTATTTACATTCTCTATCGGTAATAATTGTAGTAAGGTTTGAATGGCATGAAATGCTGCTTCGGCTGAGTTACTTTTTATAGAAACACCTGTATTGTCCACGTTTAATTGATAAACTGGCTTTGCAGAGGCGGGTAACGCTTTTGTTGCAAATTGAATATCCGCAGCCATGCCTTGCTTTACCCAGGTAATTGTAATGCCATAATTCTTCTTTAATTCTTCTCGTAAAATGAGCAATGCCGGTTCTTTAGTACCTTTTGCAAAATCAGAAGAGACTTTAATAGTTTTCTTTACAATAAAACTGCCTTTTTTTTGCTCTACTTCCTGGGGATAAGGTATAAGTGGTAAAAGGGATTGGCTTTTTACATGTAAGACAAATAACAATGAAAGGCATAGAAGTAGATTGCGCATATGTTCTTGCAGATTTAAGGTTCAAGATAGCCATTTGTTACATGCAATTTTTGATTAAAACAAAGGCAAACGATTGCTTTAATCGTTGGTAAGCCAAAATTACTTGGGTGTTGCTTTCTACTTGAAATTGCAAGGTAACTGAAGAGAGTAGAGTTATTTCAAACCGGAACGGACCATTGCATTACTGCGATAAGGGATTAATTATAGGAAGCTTTTTTCAATTTTGAGCAACTCGCTTTTTAATTCATTGAAAAAAACACGAAAATTATAAAAATCGTTGCGTATTTCAGAATAGTTTTCAGGAATCTGAATTTTGGATTTAGGTTGATTGTTTTCGTCAGTAGGATGTGCCAGATTCATTTTTTCAATTTGCATACGATGACTTAATCCGTCTATCTCCGTTCTACAGTAAGCAATCTTCCTTTTAAATTCAAGAAATTGATTGTTTTGTTCGACAGAGTAATCATCCACTGCTATCTCTGTAAGGCGGTCTTTGAAAATTCGAATCAGGCTTATCACGTAGTTTAATTCTGCTATCCAAAGACGGTATTCTAAGCGAAGGCTTTTTACAGGGACAGTGTTACTCATGGCTTGAATTTTTGTATCTACAATTTAAGCTATTTTTGCCATATACACATTAATTGCAATGGGCGAAACACATCCTAACGAAGTATTAGTAAGTCGGTTCTACAGTGCATTTCAACAGCTGGACTACAAAACAATGCAGGCTTGCTATGCTGATGATATTATTTTCAACGATCCTGTTTTTGGCTTATTAAAAGGAGACGAGGCTAAAGCCATGTGGGAAATGCTTTGTCGAAATGCAAAAGATTTCTCCTTATCCTATTCTTCTATTGAAATACTAGATGAAGAGTACACGACCTGTCGCTGGACAGCTGACTACACTTTTTCCAAAACAGGTAATAAGGTGCGTAATAACATTAAGGCTTTTATGCGCATACACGAAGGAAAAATTATCGAACACAGTGATGGCTTTCGCCTAAGTACGTGGATAGGACAGGCGCTCGGTTGGAAGGGAAAATTATTCGGGTGGACAGGCTTTTTCAAAAGAGCCGTTCAAAAAAATGCCCGGAAGTCTCTCCGGACTTATATGGAAAAAAACTATGCGGGAGAACAAACTACTGCCTAGTCTTCCAGCACACCAAATTTTCCTGCACTCATATCAGCAATTGCCTGCTCTACTTCTTCCCACTTATTCATCAGGTAGGGCCCGTATTGTGCAATGGGTTCATTAATGGGTTCTCCGGAAAGTAATAGCACAATACTGTCTTCTGTAGCTTCAACTTCTACCAGTTCTCCGTCATTTTTTAATAAAACAAAATTATCCAGCGCTGCCTTTTCGTCGTTTATAATAACAGATCCTTCAATAATTAACAGTCCGGTATTATAATTTTCCGGAAGTATTACAGGGAGTTTTGCTCCTTTTTTCAAATGCAGGTTGTAGACATGGATTGGTGTGTATGTAGAAGCTGGTCCGCTAATATCATTGTACGTACCGGCAATTACTTCCACCTTTCCTTTTTCTTCAGGAAGGTTATATACTCCTAACTGTTTATTACTTAATTCCTGATAGTGCGGCTTCGTCATTTTGTCCTTTGCCGGCAGATTTACCCATAGTTGTACCATTTGAAAAAGACCACCTTCCTCACTGAATGTTTTTTCGTGATATTCCTTATGCAATAAACCCGATCCTGCTGTCATCCATTGTACATCCCCCGGACGAATAACACCACTATTACCTGCGCTATCGTGGTGAGCTATTCTGCCGTGATAAGCAATAGTGACTGTTTCAAAACCGCGATGGGGATGCACACCTACGCCTCGCTGATGTTTGGCCGGAGAAAAGTCAATCTTGGCATTATAATCCAAAAGAAAAAAAGGACTCATTCTTCGCTTATCTAACGGTGCATTGCCAGGGAAAAAATTATGTACTCTAAATCCATCACCTACCATGTGAGGTGGTGGTGGGGTAACAATAGCTTCCACTGTTTTTTTTGATGTATTCATATAAGTTTACTTTAAAGTTGTGTAGCTTTTTCGTTATTTACGGCTGTTGCCAACCACAGAAATTCTGTTAAAAAATTATGGACGCTGTTTTCAAAACTTGTATCTATTAATTCTCCTCTTTCAGTAAATTTTTTCTCCACGGCTGGCACTAGCAATAAAAAAGGAGAAGCAATCCCAAATAAAGCCGGTACAAGCAGCAATAAATGCTGTGCTGCTCGCATTCCTCCCAAGGCGCCTGTAGAAGCCGTTACTATTCCAAAAGCTTTTCTTTTTTGCTTGGGAAAATGATCGATCAGGTTTTTCATGGTTGGTGAATAGCTGCCATTGTATTCAGGTGTAAGCAGGATAAAAGCGTCTGCTTCAAAAATTCGCTTGGCCAATGGCTGGTATTCCGAGGGTGTGCTTTCTACTGATGAAAAAACTGATTTAACGGGTGGTAAATCCCAGTCTTGCATATCAATAATGCCTATTTCATGAGAGGTCTCCTTCAAAAGCCTTTCTTTTAAATAAAAGCTCACTCGACGAGTAACACTGTTGGATCGCGGACTACCTGCTATAATTTCTATTTTCATTTTTCTGTTTTCTGATACAAATATACAAAATATTAATGTTTAAACATTGAATTGTTTCAAAGGTTTATTTTTTCCTATCCATAGTTTCAATAATTGCAATGCTTAATTTCGAAATTAAAACGAATAACAATGATCAACCGAAGAAAGTTTATCCATTCGTCGATGCTGGGCAGTGTTGCTGGTTTTTTGGGGTTGCAATCTTGTTCATCCTCGCCAAGTGTTGTAAAAGGAAATGCAATTGTAATAGCTACTTGGGATGCAGGATTGGAGGCTAATAAAGCCGCTTGGGAAATTTTAGAAAAAGGGGGAAGGGCTCTAGATGCGGTAGAAAAAGGGGTAATGGTGACAGAAGCTTCTCAAAACTGCTGTGTGGGCTTGGGTGGCAACCCTGATAGAGATGGTTTTGTAACATTGGATGCCTGCATTATGGATGAGTTTTCGAACTGTGGTAGCGTAGCATTTTTAGAACGCATCAAACATCCTATTGCTGTAGCCAGAAGAGTGATGGAGAAAACACCGCATGTGATGCTGGTAGGGGCAGGTGCGCAACAATTTGCCGTAGCAGAAGGATTTCCATTGGAAGAACAAAAGCTTTCAACAGAGGCGCAAAAAAATTATGACGAATGGATAAAAAAAACGGAATACCAACCGCCCGCTATCAATATTGAAAACAAAGAAAATCAGGGACACGGCCCATTTGCTCCTAATAAATTAGACTCTGGCGAATGGAATCATGATACTATCGGTATGGTAGCGATGGATGATAATGGCAATCTAAGTGGTAGTTGTACTACCAGTGGGGCAGGCTTTAAGATGCGAGGCAGGTTAGGAGACTCACCTATTATCGGTGCGGGTCTTTTTGTTGACAACGAAGTAGGCGCTTGCACCGCCACGGGTCAGGGAGAAGATGTAATACGAGTGGCCGGTTCTCATTCTGTTGTAGAATTGATGCGACAGGGCCATAGTCCTGAGGAAGCCTGCAAGCAGGTGATTGAACGCATAGCAAGAATAAAAAAAGAAAAAGCGAAAGATATACAGGTTGCTTTCTTAGCTATTAGCAAAAATGGCAAGGCGGGTGCTTATTCTTTACATCCCGGATTTAACTACGCGATTAAAACAAGAGATAGGGAAGAATTGGTTACACCTAAAAGTTATTTTAACCAATCATGAGTAAGTATATTATTGAGATAGCCACTTCTGATTTTATAACCACACAAGCTGCTGTAAGAGGTGGTGCAGATAGAATTGAACTTTGCGCTAATTTAGCAGAAGGAGGCACTACACCATCAGCAGGGCATATTCGTGTGTGCAGAGAGGCTTTTACACAGGTGTTGATTTATCCTATTATTCGTCCCAGAGGGGGCGATTTTTTATACAATGACGAAGAGTTTGCCATAATGTTGCAGGATGTACAATGGTGTAAACAATTGCAATGTGACGGAGTGGTGATAGGTCTGCTGGATAGCGAAGGGAATATTGATGTAAAACGCACGGCCGCTTTGGTTGATGCGGCTTATCCTATGGGTGTTACTTTTCATCGGGCGTTTGATCGCTGCCGTAATCCTTTTGAAGCTATGGAACAGTTGATAGATATAGGCTGTGAACGCATCCTGACTTCGGGACAACAACTGGTAGCACCGGATGCAATAGAGTTGATTGCCACACTAAATAAAGAAGCTGCCGAACGAATTATTATCATGCCGGGTAGCGGGGTGAGAAAAGAGAACATACAACAAATCGCCTTTGCAACTGGCTGTACTGAATTTCATTCTTCACTTCGTAAAAAAACAAAAAGCCCTATGCACTTCATTCATCCATCCTTTGCTCAAGATGAGGAAAGCTATAGCAATAATGCTATTGATGAAGAGGAAGTGAGAGCCTTTCGTAATGCTTTAAACAATTAATAGTAGATTACTATATGCGTACCATTCTGCTGCTTACCGCTTCGAATATCTTTATGACTTTTGCGTGGTATTATCATCTAAAACATGAAGGATGGCCTTTGTGGAAAGCGATAGCGCTAAGCTGGCTAATTGCTTTCTTTGAATATACATTAATGGTTCCTGCCAATCGTATAGGCTATGCAGGAGGGATGTCTGGCTTTCAATTAAAAATGATTCAGGAAGTGATAACTCTTATTGTTTTTTGCTTCTTTGCTGTATTTTATTTAAAAGAACCTTTTCATTGGCGTTACCTTGTCAGCTTTGCTCTCTTATTAGGTGCCGTGTACTTTATGTTTACCAAAAAATTTGGATAAGGTGCTATAACTCTTCCTCTATAGCTATCTTTTCCTTGCGTTTTCTTTTAAAATCGCGATTGATTAGATCGGCTTTCACTTTATGTACAATGGCACTACCAAATAACAATAATCCTCCATTGATAGATACCAATGCAACCAGGCCAAAAAATAACCAGTCTGTATGATGTTCTTTTGCGAAGGAACCATAAAGAATAGAAAGTGTTCCAAGCGAAATAAGGGCAAGTCCGCTAATTAGATTGATCCAGAATTTGCTCTGATGCTTATTTGGCATAAAGGCAGTTTAGTTTTGGAGAATGAATATAATTAAAATGTTAATAAACCCATAGCGGTCTTTTAAAAAGAAATGAATACTGTTATTTTTGAAGAATATAAAGTATAAAATCCTATGCGTTTCCTGTTCTTAGCACTATCCCTTTTTGTTGCAGTGGCTGCTTTTTCGCAGCAGGCTCCGGAGGGGCTGTTTATCAACTCAAAAGCACCTGATTTTAAAGCCAAAGACCAGAATGGTAACGATGTGCGCCTGAAGGATTTATTGAAACAGGGGCCGGTTGTGCTAGTTTTTTTCCGGGGTAGCTGGTGCCCGTATTGTAACCGTTATTTAAAAAGCCTGGAAGATTCCCTGCGACTTGTAATAAACAAGGGGGCTACATTAGTAGCCGTTACTCCGGAGCAGCCGGAAGGGATAGCCAAGACAATAGAAAAAACCAATGCTTCTTTTAGAATACTATATGACGAAGGGCTTAAAATAATGAAGGCTTATGATGTAGAATATGAGCTGAATGAGAATGCTGTGAAAAGGCATAAAAACGGAGGTATTGATCTGGAGGAAATTAATGGCAAAAAAAATGGGAACTACCTGCCTATACCCGCCACTTATGTTATTAGTAAAGAAAGTACTGTTACATTCCGGTTTTTCAATGCGGATTATAAGAAAAGACCGTCTGTAAAAGAAATACTAGACCATCTAGATAAATAAAAATTTACGCAAGATTGTTGCTTACTAGCGAAACTAATTCTGTCTATCTTCCGGCAATACCAGTTTAGCTATCTTACCATTTCTTCCGGCTAAGAAGACAGCTCTGCCTATTTTGGCAATACGGCAAACATGGAAACCTTCCGTACTAATATTTTTCCAGTTTTTCCCTGCATCCGTTGAATAATCTACACCAGAAATACCGCAGGTAATAACATGTTTTTGACTAAGATATTCTACACAACTTCGATATCCTGAAGGTGGGGTAACAGGTTTTTTCCATTTCTTGCCACCATTGGTTGTATAAAGGCAATTCCCTTCCGTTCTATTTTCATCGTGGAAATCGCCGCCTACTATCACCATTCTTTTCCCAGCTTTTCTAGGCAGGCCGTTATCATATACATCTATAGAGTTGGCACCGGTGCTCTCTTTACCTTGTAGCATATCCAACTTAGCGGTGCTTTTATGGGTAAATAATCTTGATTTTTTGCCTCCGCTTACAAGTAGCACGGTACCATCGGAAAACAATCGAAGATTGCTACCGCTGGCAGCAAAAAAAGCTTCTCCGGTATCAATTCCCGTTTGTTGCTGGAGCAGGTCAACTTCTTCCCAGCTATTACCACTGTTTTCTGTACGCGCCATAAATATTTTACCATTGATAGGGTCGCCTACAACAACACCTATCTGGTTATCCGAGAAATCCATCGCATCCAAAAAAATGCCTTTTGTTTTGTTTTCATATACGACTTTCCAGGTTTCTCCTCCATCAATCGTTTTTAAGATATAGGCTGGCTCGCCTATCCCCATAATCACGGCTGTATGAGCATCAAAAGCTTCTATATCCCGGAAATCTGTTTTTTCAAACCCGGCTACAGTTACCCATTTCCAGTTTTTTCCACCGTTGGTGCTTTTGCCAACAGTACCATTTGTTCCGCTGACCCATACAATGTTATCGTTGACAACACTAAGTCCCCGTAAACTGGCAGAAACCCCACTGGTGAGGATTTCGATCGAAGGTGTTTGTGCTAAACCCATCAGAGATAGGAGGATAAAAGGGAGAATCGCTACTAATTTTCTCATTTATAGGGCAATGAAGGAACAATATAATACGTTATCATCACATTTTACAATAATACTGGACGAAATACGAGGCTCAAAAAAGCCTTATTTTGCATATTATTAATAAGCTAGCGCATGAAATGGAATAAACGGGTGATTTTGATGCTGACAGGGATTGTTTTTGTACTATTTGCCTGTAAAAAAGAATATAGCTTTGAAACAAGTCACAAGCCTTCTGAAGGAAGCTTACAAGAAGACGGCAGCGGTGATTGCCTCCCCAAAATCGTAGGGGGTATTTATGAAACGGGGGTTGAACTAGACAAGGAAGTACATTATATACAGGTAGAGGTAGATGTAACCGAAGCGGGTAACTATACCGTGAGCTCCGATACCGTAAATGGTATTTACTTTACTACTACAGGAATTTTTACCAATACAGGTCTGGTATCAGTTAAGTTAAAAGGATCTGGTAAGCCGGTGGCCAGCGGCATTAGCAATTTTACCATCAGTTATAATGGCTCATCCTGTGTCGTTCCTATTACTATTCTGGCGCCTGGCGCCAATATCCCGGCGGTGTTTACCTTAGCCGGTGGCCCCTCCACCTGTCTTGATGCTGTAGTAGAAGGCGAATATGTAAAAGATCAGGCGACGAATAGCAGTCATTTTGTAAAATTAAAAGTGAACGTAACAACGGCCGGTTCATACGCTATTACTACCGTAATAAGTAATGGTTTGAACTTCTCGGGAAGTGGAACACTAGCTACCGGTGCACAAGAAATTACTTTATATGCCTCTGGTACGCCGCTCGTGATAGGAAATACTAATGTTCCGGTAAATGCCAGTGGATCGGGTTGTAGTTTTTCTTTTGAAGTAAAAGCCACCGGGGAACCCAGTAATAGCTTTGGATGGGAATTTGTTTCAGGGGGTATAACGTATAAAGGAGCTGTAGAAGATGCCGAAGTGCTATTTGAAGTGGGTATAGGCTCATTATCTTTCAATGGTATTGACGAAGATAACGATCGTTATATGGGCTTTGTGATCACATCCAATGGTCCGCTTACCCCCGGAGAATACAAACCCGAGCTTACAGGAGCCAGAATGCTTGGTGTATTTGGCTTTGAAACAATGGATGACGAATGGGCGGGTGGTATCGCTATAACCGGGTCAACTTTATCCGTTGTTTTAACAGAGTACAATGCCACTACAAAAGTAGTAGCCGGTACATTCTCCGGAACATTAAAAAGCATTACTGACGGAAGCTTTATTACTGTTACCAATGGTAAATTCAGAGCCAGTTTCCCTTAATTAGAATCCTTTCTTTTCTTTCGTTTGTAAAGGAGGTAAAACAAAATTGTCTAATCCGCTTTTTTGTGACATTAGTTTTTCAATGGCTTCAATGGATCGGGGAGAAAAATGCGAAAGCAATTCGTAGCCTGTTTGCGTAATTAATACATCATCTTCTATGCGAACAGCAATGCCCCACCATTTTTTATCACAATCACTATCTTGAGGTATATAAATACCCGGCTCAATTGTAATTACCATATTTTTTTTCAAGACAGAAGAAAAGCCTCTGTCATGCACATCCAGGCCAATATGGTGCGACAAGCCATGTGGATAGTAACGACCCACTTCCTTTTTGTCTTTAATGATACCCAGCTTTACTAGGCCCTCAGCAATCGTATTGCTGGCAGCTATACCTGCATCGCTCCACCTAGCCCCATCTTTTAATAGCGCAAAAGCGGCTTCCTGCGCATCATACACTAATTGATAAATAATTTTTTCTTCTTTGGAAAACTTTCCCTTCGCGGGAATTGTTCTTGTCACATCGGCTGTATAACCATGGTACTCCGCACCCACATCCATTAAAATAAGTGAATTACCCACTTTCGTTTTTGAGTTTTCCATATAATGTAGAATACATCCATTTTCTCCTGCACCCACAATAGAACCATAGCCTACACCTTCAGCTCCATATTTCTTATGTACAAATTCGTGTAACCCTTGTATTTCCAGCTCACTCATGTTGGGTTTAGCCGCTTTCATTACTTCGTTTTGTCCCTGACAGGATATTTCCACGGCCTTGCGAATAAGATACATTTCTTCCTCGGTTTTTATTTCACGGAGATTGCCTGTCAATTGTAAGTAGAGACGGGTGTCAAATCTGGATTGATCAACATCTTTTTGCTGTATACCGGTTTTTGTTTTAAACTGTTCTATAAGATCATATAGATCGGCTTTATCCCAGCGATTATTAGCAATATCTTCTGGTAATTTATCATAGATTATCTTGGTGAATTTTGAAAAATCAATAGGGAAATTAGTGAACTCTTCTCCATTCAATGACATAGCAATGCCTAACTTATTCTTTGCACCTTCTGTCCCTAATCTGCGACCATTCCATTGCTCTGCCTGTACATTTCTTTTTTGTACAAATAATAGTTCCTTGTATTCTTTTCCGTCAGCATTTTTTTGTGCTTCCTTAAATATCAAAAGCGCTGAGTTAGGCTCTTTGTACCCACTGAAGTAATACATATCAGGGTTAGCATGGTAGAGATATTCTACATCATTGGAAAAAGTACGGGAAGGGTAGGCAAAAACCACCACCACCGAGTTATCGGGCATTAGCTGGCGTAATGCTTCTCTACGACCTTCATGAAATTCTTTCGATAAATAATCTGTAGGTAGATTGTCTTGTGCGTGACATATAGCGCTTGTTACCGATAGCAGCAGCAAAGAAAGAAAGAAGGCGATAGGTTTCATACTGAAAAAATAAAGGTGATTAGATTTCTAAAATAACATAATCTAATCACCTATATGCGAAAAATACATGAATGGTTACTTTTTTCTCCTAATCCTATTCATCATCTTCTTCTTCATAATAAGCATCCTCGCTGGTATAATGAGCTTCCCAGGCTTTTACGGCTTCGTCACTCAGGCATTCGATAATGTCTACCAGTGTATCTTTTTTTAGTTTCCACTCCGTAAGGGTTTCTTCTTCAAACCGCTGAATGAACAGGCAGTGGTCTGTTACCACAGCAACCTTGATGAGTGTGATAGGTGAATCCGTTTTTTCTTTTACCAAATAATAGCAATCATTTTCCAGCAAATCATACGTGTACATAGCTCCTCCTTTTTAAATGGTTTCATTAAAATAAATTGACTGCTCATAAGCAGGCCGGAAATGGGTAGTCGTAAGTCAGAACTAAATGGGTAAAATAGTAGCTGTAGAATTAAAGGGGTAGAAGTAGGCAAATTTAAAACAATCGCTGATGGCTAAAAAGGGAATTTTGACAATTCTGGCTTAAAAAATAAAAACAATTCTAAAATGCTATTTATTAATCATTTATAAAACTTAATAAATATTTAATTATTGATATTTGGTTGCACATCTTCTTTCTGGTTCTGAAAAACTATTGAACAAATGAATTAAAGCAATGCTATACAAAGTACATTCTACAGATGAGTATATTGCAGCCTGATATGAAGGAGAAAGATTTTTCATTACGTACTGTACAGGTTACTCGCTATGTTACTCCACTGCGAGAAGGAGGGTCACTGCCGGCTATTGCTGAGGCTGATGATGATTTTTTATATGTATTAAAATTTCGCGGAGCAGGCCAGGGAATAAAATCGCTTATTGCTGATTTGCTGGGTGGTGAGATAGCCCGTCATCTTGGGCTTAAAATTCCTGAGCTGGTTTTTGCTCACCTCGATGAAGCATTTGGCAGAACCGAACCTGATGAAGAGATACAGGAATTGCTACGCAAAAGTGAGGGGTTAAACCTAGGACTGCATTATTTATCAGGAGCCGTTACCTATGATCCTGCTGCGGCCAAAGTTGATGAGCAACTGGCTTCAAAGATAGTGTGGCTGGATGCTTATCTTACTAATGTAGACCGAACAGCACGGAATGCTAATATGTTGGTATGGCATAAGGAACTCTGGCTCATCGATCATGGTGCCAGCTTGTATTTTCATCATAACTGGCCAGTGCGGGAAGAGGCCGCTGTACGACCTTTTACTCAAATAAAAGATCACGTATTATTGCCGTTTGCCACTAACATAGCAGGCGTGGATGAAGAATTTAAAAAATTAATGACACCGGAAGTGATTGACGCTATTGTTAATTTAATACCCGATGAATGGCTGATGGATATCTCTTTCACCGGCACACCGGCAAAAAGTAAAGCTATTTATAAAGAGTTTCTAAAAAAGCGTCTGTCTGTTTCAGCAATATTTGTAAAGGAAGCCAATCATGCAAGAGAAGCATTTATTTGAGTATGCAGTAATTAGGGTAGTACCCAGAATGGAGCGGGAGGAATTTGTCAATGCCGGCGTGATACTTTATTGCGCTAAATTGAAATTTCTGGATGTTCAGTATCAATTGCGGGAAGAGCCATTATTAGCTATTTGTCCTAAGATTGACTTAATGGAAATAGAAAAGCAATTACAAGCTATGGCTACCATAGCTCAAGCTGGAAAGACACATAGTCCCATTGCAAAATTAGATATGCCTTCGAGATTTCGCTGGCTTACTGCTACAAGAAGTACCGTTGTGCAATGTTCCAAAGTACATCCCGGCTTTACTGATAATGCAACGGCTACGTTGGAGCGGTTATTTAGTTCGTTGGTTCTTTAAAAATAAAAGCCAGTGTATTTTACCGGCCTTTATTTTATAAACTCCTTTTATTTATTCTTTAATAAGCTTGATGTGAGAAACCGTTTCATCCATACCGGTTACTTTCACTATATAAATCCCTTTAGCCAAATTTCTCAGTGAAAGGGTATAAGTAGCCGACTGCCTTTGTTGCAATATGTAAGTTTCTACTACTTGGCCTGCGGTAGTAAGTAATTCTATTTTTTTAATTGTCTTGGAACTAGTAATAACTGTTTGCGACGAAGCAGGATTGGGTGTTATTTGTAAACCACTCGTTTCACAAGAAGTATTGACATGTACTACTTGGCTATAAGTAAATTCAGCGTCTATATCCTTCATCTTTAACCGGTAATATTTGTATTGCGTAGTAGCAGGAATAGTATACTCGTAGCTTGCACCGGCTTCCTGATTTTTAGATGGTATAGTGGTTACCGCTGAAAAATTAGTTCCATTATTACTACCCTCTACTATAAATTCTTTTGTTTCTTTCTCCCAACTGGTACGCCATTTTAATCGGATTTTACAGGCTGCTTCAGTGTAGCTAAAGTTTTCCAGTTTCAAGGGTAGAATAATAGCAGCAGTAAAATAATCTTCCACCTCACCATTAGCAATATTATAGACAAAAGCAGGGTTGGTAATATAATTATTGGCAATAGCACTATTACTTACTATTAAGCGAATGGCATAGTTCGTTAATGCCTGATTGGGCGCCAATGCACTAATGTTTACGCTGGTAGGAGTTGTACCATTAATAATAGCACTACCGGCATAAGTAGCGGGGTTGCCGTTTCCATCCACATCGTTACCAAAATTACCGTCTCCATTCCAGTCGATCCACAAGCGATAATGTGCTGTGCTATTAGCTATAGTTCCATTTAATAAAATTGTGAAAGTATTAGGTGTTTGACGGCTAAGGATGGCTGGTATTACTAAGCCATCATCTGCATTGTCGCCGGTAGCGGTCGAATTTGTATTTGCAGTAGCTTCTGTAGTTACTGCATTGCCCGCCCACACCATGGGTCTTAATCCATTCATATCACTTAAAGAAATAAGCGCATCTCCATTCGTATCACAACCATTTACTACAGCACTGGCGGCAGGCCAGGGTGTGGGCAAGTCATTACGATCACGAACAACTGCTCCATTATCAGTAGCAAAAGTGAAAAAGTTTCCGTTTGCAAAATTGTAAGACACTTCCCAGTTGGTACCATTCAGTGTCATTGGTACTATGTTGATTATTCCGTTCGAAAAATCACCATCATTATCTACCAGCAGGTACATCACATTATTAATAGCAGCTGGCAGTTTTATGGTGCTTGCGCTGCTTGCCGCCGGTACACGCATCGCAATATTGCCTACATTGCCTGTTTCCTGTACTTTCCATTCACGACCTACCCGCTGGTAACAACCTGCAGGTACTTCTGTTGTTTGCAAACTTAATGATGCACCATTATCACCCATCATGCTATATGTGTTATTGGTCATCAGATTAAAGTTGGTAATATTATCAGCCGATATAGCCACATTACCTATGGTGATTAACGCATCCGCCTCTACGCTTTTGCTTTGCTTACGATGTATTCCCTGGCAGTCTTCACGTCCTATTCCAAATACGGTATTATTATAGCCAGCATTGTTGGTTCTGTTCCAAATAATATTGTTATTACCGGCAACATAATTGTGCGATAAGGTTAACCCATATTTAACTGCTAAATAGCTGGCTATTTTAATTCTATCGTCAGCTACTAAATTTTGCGGGAAGATGATGACTTCGGCAATGTCCAAATCACTTTGTCTGCCTGTCGTAATATCACCTAACTGGAACGTCCATCTTCCAAAACTACGAGAGGTGTTGGCTGAACCGTCAGCAGTACCATTTTTAAAAAATTGTATACTCCTGCTTCCTCCTTGTGTGTAATGTATTTGTTGTAAAAAGATAGTATTGCTACCGGTAGCGGTAGAAGTGGCTAATCGGGTGTTGCCTGAGTCAATAGTCACTTGTCCATTAGGTAAATAACTAATGGCAGGATAATCACCTGCGTTGGTGCCGGTATTATCGGTTGCCCTTCGGGAAAATCCAATAATCTTATGCTTTGTAGCAGCTGTAGTATTAGTAGGGCGTCCTACAATAAATATGTCAGCATTGCTGGCCGTATCTGCAAACGGACTATTAGGAGATAGAAGGCGATTAGTGTTATCAAAATTAATGTAAGCGTTGTAGTTAAAAGCGTTCGTAGCATCTTTAAACTGCGGCTGGTAGGTAGTATTATTTTGCTCTAAAGTAAGCGTGTTAGGACTTCTGTCTTGCCACAAAGTTAATTTTTGATTATTGGTAATGGTACTAGTGCCATCATTGCCTTTTAACCATAAACCCGGTAGCGTTGTAAAACAGCCCGGATTGTTATTAGGCAATAACTGAATAGCTAAAGTATTATATGCTACAAAAGCTGGGTCACTTTGTCCGCTTGTGCGATGTATGAATTTATCTATCGTAGCAAAGTCTCCTGCGGTTAGTCCAAAGTCACTGATCTCAAAAGCATATAAACGGATAGCTCGTTTTGTATTGTTAGGGTAGAAGCTACTGGTAAAGGTCATTGGGTTAGTAGAAGCTCCATAAAAGTCATTATCGCAAATACCGAGTGTATCAGCACCCGCAAAAGTGAGTGCGATAGGATTGCCTACAGTTACGCCACTAGGATTTACAAATTTGAAAGTATCTATTGCGGTAGTATTTATTTCACCCATTTGCGTAATAATGATATCTGGAATACCATCACCAATGCGAGCTATATCAAATACCCCTACATCATAGATCATATTACCTGCAGGCAAGTTATAGATGGCTGTTCCTAAATTTAATCCATTGATACCATCGGTAAGATAAAAAGGAATATTATTAGGTGGGGCAGGGGTTGAGCCACCGGTAGCCACTCCATCATACAATTGCCCAAACCCTACATAAGTACCCGAACTTGGTACCATAGAAAAAGAACTGATGGGAAGCGCTTTATAAGAACCAGCAGTATAAGTAAGGCTATTAGTCGTAAGCAATGCATTATTTACGCCTGTAGAATAACGAACTCCTTTCCAAGTAAATGCTACCAGGTTATGACTGTTGTTGGGAGCTACAGGATTCACATTAGGCCTTATACCAGATCGCCAGTAACCATTAAAGTCGGTAACAATTTCAGTAACGCTTTGCGTTGATGCAAAGAAACTAGTAACATGTATATACACGACTACCAGTAGGTAGCGTAAAATGGGTGATTTCATAAATTAGGATATTAATACTTGTAGGTAAAGACAAAAGAAATTGTAGCTCACCAGGAAGTTGTATCTAAAACTAATTCCTAATTTATTGTACCATTAACTAAAACAACTTAACAAAATACTAAGCCTTACCTTGTAAACAGAACTCGTAAAATATCAATCTCTAAACGAAATTTTACACAGATAATTTTCTGATTCTGTAAATAAAAAATCCACAGAAAATTTACGAAGTAGAAGCGGCCGTTTTGATTCACCGTAAAAACAACTTAGAAAATAATATGATTTTTTTTACGAATAAATAACTAGATAGAAGATAATAAAAAAAGCATTAATGAAGCTTGTACTATGTATTATTGGATTAAAATAAGATGAAAGTGTACTGCTATTTAGCAACAGAACTATTTTTTTCATGCCTGGTTTTAACAGCTTCCCTTTACCAAAAACCTTACTGTAACTAGTGAAATTAAGGAAAACGCTCCTCCGATAGGCTGCTGCCTTCCTTTTTGTAGTAAGTGGTACAACCACATTACGCAACTCTTCTAAGTTTTTTTGCGCTAAGACTATATCTTGTCAATTACTGGTCTTATAAGCTACTCGGCTATGAAAATTTATCCTACTGTCTTTATCTGCCTACAATCCCCTTCCGCAATGCAAAAGCTACCGCCTCTGTACCCGAGTTGACATGCAGTTTCCCATAAATTTTTTTTATATGGGTTTTCACTGTTTCAATAGTAATATGTAATTCTGATGAGATCATTTTATAGCTATTACCATTCACCAATAATCCAAGTATCTTTTTTTCCTGAGGTGTAAGCGCATATTCATTTTGGTTATCTGGCGGAATAATGTTTTTTCTAAACAATTCCAGCACCCGGCTGGCAATACCGGGTGTAATGGGGGAATGTCCCTCTGCAACTTCTTTTATTGCCTGCACATAACCTTCAGGTGTTGTAGATTTTAAAATATACCCTGAGGCACCCGCACAGATAGCATTGAAAATATAATCATCGTCGAAAAAAACAGTTTGTATAAGAATATTTATATCAGGATAATGTTGTTTTATCAGCTTGGTGGCTTCAATCCCATTCATGCCGGGCATTTCAATATCCATTAGAATAATGTCTGCAGGCGTTATTTCCAGCAATGCAATAATATCATCGCAGTCTGGATAGGCCCCGGCACAGCAAATCCCTTCTGTATTATTCAACAATAATTCAAAAGTTTCTCGCAAATGTTTGTTGTCTTCGAAAACTGCTACCCGTATCACAATAACTCTTTTTACAAAAATGATAAGTTACGCAATAATCACCAATCCCCCGATTTCGGGATTTACGTCGCCGTAGGAGAGAGCTAACTTTATACCATTAAATAGCCTTCCTTGTATTTATCTATCTATATGTTTATAACAACTAACCTGCGTAAGGAGATTGCACCCTTACGGTCCTCAGTTAAATATCGCGGGCAACAATGGCGTATCCTTTGTTTTTAGTAAATTAGTAAATGTTCCGTTGTGTAGTTTTTTTGCTGTTCATTTTTCTTTGCGCATTCGCTCCGGTTAATGCGCAACGGTTATCAGCAGATTCTTTGGCAAATGAGCTAAAAAAAACAAAAGACGATACCTCTAAAGTAAATCTGTACCGGATGCTTGCGGGTATCCTGCTGGATACGGATCCTGCTACCGCCCGAGTATATGCCAAAGCCGGTGTGCAACTAGGTTTACGAGTAGGATTCGATAAAGGAGTAGCCGGATGCTACCTTAACCTTGCTGTAGCATACAATGCCGATTCTAAAATTGATTCGTTTCTACTCTTTACTGATTCCGCTATTGTATGGTCAAAGATGGTCGGTGAAACCAATAGGCTGGCGTTGGCTTATCTAAACAGAGCGGATGCCTATATGCAGATGCGTAATTTAAAACAATCCTTGCTGGATTGTGATACGGCACTACACTATGCTGAACTGAGCAATAATAATGATCGACGGGCAAGGATTTATCAAACAATTGGCACTATCTACTTTACCCAGGATAAATATAATGACAGCAGAGAATATTATGAGCGAGCCTCCAGATTATACCAGAACGCTGACAATAAAAAAATGCATGCTATTATTCTCAATAATCTAGGCAATACGTATAAGCGTATCGGTCTGCACGATTCATCCTTATACAATTACCGGCAGGCCATTGTCTATGCCAGTGAAGCTGGTGACCTGGTAAACATGAGCATGTATTATAGTAATATAAGTGCCTTGTACAACTTTCTAAAACAATACAAAAATGCAGAAGCAAATGCTGCATTAGCTTTAAAATACGCCGAAGATCAGGATAATGAGGTACAACAAGCGGATGCGCATAACAACTTTGCCGAAAGTTACTTACAACAAAATAAGTTTAGCCAGGCTATTGAGGTTGCATTAAAAGCATGGAACATCAACCAGCGCTATGGATTAATTGAAGAACAACTTCAAACAGCCAAACTTCTGGCAAGTGCTTACTCTGCTATTGGTAATCATAAAGAAGCTAATTTTTATTTCAAAGAAAGCCGTGAATTAAACGACAGTTTGCTCAAATCAAAGTACGATGAACAAATTGCGCATATGCAAACCTCTTTTAGAGTGGAGGAAAAGAACAATGAGATTGCTTTGCTTACAAAAGACAAAATACTGCAAGAACAAAACTTATTCAGGCAGCGCTTATTGATTATTGGTTCGATGTTGTTAGCACTGTTGTCCATAGTCGCCATTTTTTTGTTGGTAAACAGGCAAAAGCTTAAGCAACGCATGAAAGAATTGCAATTGCGTAATGAAATAGCCAGCGATCTGCACGATGAAGTAGGTAGCTCGCTCAGCAGTATTCATATGTTAAGTGAAATGGCTGCTTCTGAAAAAAGCGGCATGCCACAACAAAAAGAAATTTTAAAAAAGGTAAGTGCTTATTCAAAAGAGACAATGGAAAAAATGAGTGATATCGTTTGGATGGTCAAACATAATAGCCAGGAAGACAAAAGTCTGGAAGATAGAATGAGGCATTTTTTTTATGATATCTGCAAAAGCAAAAATATACAGCCCTTTTTCCAGGTAGATACAGCCGTTTTACATAGGCTGGATGTACCTCGTCGTAAAGCGCTATATCTGGTTTTTAAGGAAGCCGTTAACAATGCAGTAAAATATTCTATGGCTACGGAAATAAGAGTGTCGGCCATTCAAAGTGACAAACAAATGCTCATGCAGATAGCTGATAATGGTATTGGTTTCGATGAAACTACCTCAAAAAAGGGGAATGGCTTAAAGAATATGAAAAACAGAACTATAGTATTTAACGGCAGTACTACTATCCGGTCTGTTCTTACTGAAGGCAGTATTGTAACAATACGTATGCCTTTATAAAGCTTTTTGTGTCCCCGCAGAGACTCGAACTCTGGGC